>JAKIUS010000388.1 GCA_021647445.1 Geopsychrobacter sp.
GCACCTCAGCCACGTCACGCAGGAACACCGGGCGGCCATCGTGCACGCCCACCACCAGCTCTGCCACGTCTTCGGCGGAGGTCAGAAACACGCCGGCCTGCACGGGGATTTCACGATTTCCGGCCACCTGATTGCCAGCATTACGCGATTGATTGCCCATCTGTAAGGCCGTACGCAGGTCGCTCAGGGCGATGCCGTAACCGGCCAGACGCGCCGGGACATCCTTGAAGGTTAACTCTTCGATTTGATGAGCGAATTGACGTAAGAACTGCGAAAGACCGGCGATCATGTTGATCGCAATGCCAGAACGGTTATGCAGCAGGTCTAAAAATTCAACCCCGGGCAAAAAAACAAGCTCAGAACTATTCAGGGTTTCGGCAAAGGCCGGATAACGACCATCCCCAAAGATCGCAGCTTCGGCGAAGGTGTCGCCACTGTGTACTATATGTAAGATGCGCTCTTTACCGTCAGAGGAGAGCTTGTAGATTTTAACCCGTCCCGAACCGACAATGAAAAATCCTGCGGCAGCTTCGCCTTCGGAGAAGAGCAGCGTCCCCCGTGCATATTCTTGCACACGGGCTAAGCCGCAGAGGGCATCAAGGTCAGCCTCGGGCAAACTGGCAAACATGCGACAACGCTTAAGACAATCACTTATTTTTTCGCTTGATAAACTCATAAATTACTCAACATCCTCAAGTTGCTTCAGGCGTCCGATGACATTCTGACTCTGGACACGCCTTTGTTCCATATCCGCAAAAATTCGCGAAGCCATCTCACTCACAGAGTCGACCGCGTTCTCAATTGCATCACTATTTTTGCGCTGCTGTAAGGTCGCACTAACCATATCATCGGTCATATGTCGCACATCTTCAATGGAACGGACAATACTGCGCGAGCCCAGGGCCTGCTCACGTGACGCGGTCGAAACCTGGTTCGTCATCTCACCAAGCTCTTCGATGGAGCGCGTGACAAATTCGGCGGAAGAGGAGACCTCACGGGTCGCCTGGCGGATACGCTGAGCCATATCCATGGCGTTAATGACTGTTTCTAATATCTGACTCAGAGCAACCTCGGTGCCTCGACCCTTGTCGAAACCACTATCAACCAGTTTCTGAGTATTACCGATATGCTCAACAACTTGCACCATGCCGTTCTGCATATCACGGATCAGACCGGCAATCGCCGCTGACGAGCGTCCGGTCTGCTGTGAAAGTTCACGTATCTCCTCGGCAACAACCGCAAAGGATCGCCCTTGATCGCCCGCTTGGGCGGCAATAATCGCGGCATTTAAGGCGAGAAGGTTTGTTTTCTGCGCGATTTCGGTGATGACATTCGTGATGTTACTGACCTCTTCCCCGCGTCCAGACAGCATGCTCATCGCCACTGCGGCCTCATCTACCCCTGCACGAATGCCGGTTAAACCAGCGAGGGTTTCCTGAACCGATTGAGCACCGTGTTCAGCACGCTCGCTCGCCAGTTCTGACATTTTATGCGACTGGATACTGTGTTCCTCAACGCTGCGGATCGCGGCGGCTATTTCGCTCATCGCCGAGATCGATTTCTCCATAAACTCTGAAAGCTGCAGGATATTGCCCCCGACCTGCTCAATCGAGACCGATATCTCGCCAGATGCCGACTGGGTCGCATTAACCGCGTCGCGAATGACATCGGCCGAGTTCGCTATATCACCAACCAATTTTCGTGTGGACTGGCTCGATTCCTTTAAAGAAGACAAGAGTCTTTGATAGCGCTCGCGATAATCATCCAGATCTTTAAAAGTCAGCTCAAGTTCGTCGGTCAGGTTGACAACCGCGCCAACCAGACCCATGCGAATCAAGGCCGCAGAGAGCTGACCAGCCAGCAGTTTCAATGTATCAACATCACTCTCATCGAGGGGTTTACCGGTTAATTTGTTATCAACACAGATCAGGGCGACAACCTTATCGCTGACAATCACCGGCGTAACAAGAAAACTGCTCGAACGTAACTGGCTAAAAGAGTCACAGGGCGGCTTGAGTCGAAAATCTGCTGGCATCAAATTGATATCATCGACCAGAAAATGACGACGATCAGTGACCGATTTATACAGAACTCCGGCACGTTCATCGAGGGGCAGGCTGATCCCTCCGACCAGACTCTCTTCGGCCCCACGGCTGCTGGTCAAGCGCAACTGTTTTTCGTGTGGAACAACCTGCAGAAGGTTAACCCGCTCAAACTCGAGTACATCATGTAAAACATTGCCGACCCGATCGTAAAGTTCGGCCTCTTCCATAGAACGCTGGAGACGAGCCGTAATGCCGTGGAACTTACTAACCCGCAGGTTAAGGTCACGATATTTGCGCGCAAAATCCTCTTTCTGACGCGCAACCGTTCGATTCATTTCATCGAGACGTACAGCGCGATGATGAATTTGTTGCGAGGATCGACCGATGAAAAAACCAAAGACACTAAGCACAATGGACGTACCGGCTCCCATGTAAAAATAGCGATAAAAATGCTCTTGGGTTGAAAAAATATCCGCGCTAATACCGGCAAAAAAAGCCTGATCAGGCGAGCCGAAAAATATCGCCCGCAAGAGCATCCAGCCAAGCGGGGCAGCCACACCCAAACCAAAACCCGCAATCGCGTAGAGATAGCTGCGGTCTAACCCCTGTTCTTTTGACAATGGTTCTGCTTGATCGGGCATATCAAAAACCTTTGTGTAGATTCATGCCGGGCGCGATGAATCGTGCCCCTACGGTGTGGTGGCATCCGGGCGCGGGGAATCGTGCCCCGACGGTTGGTGGCATCCGGGCGTGGGGAATCGTGCGCCGACAAACATTAAATGTGGGGATGACGAACCAAACGGGACACCAGAACCCCCAGGCTCTGCGCTGTCTTGACCAATTCTCCCTGTGGATCAACCTGACTCAACTCCGCGACCGCCGAGGCGATGCTTACCCCTTCGATCTTCTGCCCCTTAA
>JAKIUS010000389.1 GCA_021647445.1 Geopsychrobacter sp.
ATCTGCAAGTCCCTCTACCAGGCGTTGCTTGATCGGTTGCAGTCGCCTGAAAAAGTTCTTCAAATGCTCTTTGCGCGGCCCTACCGCTTTAACCGACGCCTCGGTGAGGGGGTCAGCGTTTACAACCCCGGTGATCGCATCATAAAACAGAATGTTCTCGACAACAGTATGCTGCAGAATCGTATGAATATCCTGCTGCGCGACAGCAACCGGGTGCGTTATCTCTTCTCCAACTTCGCCAAGACCAACAACGGGGTCTACGCCCTGATGGATATCAAGGGGCATAATATCGAGCGGTTGCATGAACTGCATAACATCATCAGCGAGGGGGTGCATAAGGTCGAATATATCGAGGAGAACGTTAATTCGCTCTTTTTGGCCCTGATGAACCCTGAAGATCGCGCGCGTCTTGATGAAATCCCCTCCCTTATCGATCGGGTCGAATTGATCACCATCCCTTATGTCCTCGATCTACAGACCGAGGTTGAGATCTACCGCAACACCTTCGGTCGACATATCGACGAAAGTTTTCTGCCGCGTGTGCTGCATAATTTTGCCCGCATTATCATCTCTACGCGCATGGCCAAAGATTCGCCAGCAATGAAAGAATGGATCGGCACCTCGGGCAAATACCGCCAATACTGTGATGACAATCTACATTTACTCAAGATGGAGATCTACACCGGCAATATTCCCGAGTGGCTGAAGGAGGAGGACCGTAAGGATCTGACCGCTAAACGACGGCGACGGATCATCTCTGAATCTGAAACCGATGGACTTACCGGTTTCTCGGGGCGTGATTCAATCCGCATGTTCCGTGAACTCTATGGGAGTCTGGCGCGCGCCGGTTCACTGGTCGATATGAAGAGTCTCTGTCGCTTCTTCGAGAGCCGCAAGGAGTGGCAGGAGCTGATCCCCGATGGTTTTATCGATTCCTTGTGCCGCATGTACAACTACACCATCCTGCAGGAGGTAAAAGAAGCGCTCTACGACTACAATGAAACACAGATCGAAAAAGAGATTAAGAATTACCTGTTTGCGATTAATTTCGAGACGGGCACCCGCGTAACCTCCCCTTATACCGGTGATACCCTGCAGGTCGAAGACGAGCTTTTTGCCGCTCTTGAACGCTGCCTGGTCGAAGATCCGACTGAGTTGAAGCAGCGCCTGCTGTTCCGTAAGCTAACCCAGAAACGCTATGCTTCGCAGGCCTTGACTCAGGAGTTGATCCTCGCCGGTAAAGCCCTGGAAGAGACCCGGCTCTACCGGGATCTGCATGAGCGTTACGTGCACTATCTCAAGGAGACGGTCCTTGATCCGATTTTGAAGAATGATAACTTCAGGCGTGCGATCAAGGATTTCGAAGGGGAGAATTTCCGCACCTACGACCGTAAGGTGCGGGATGATGTAACCTTTTTGATGACCAATCTTTGCGGGCGCTTCAAATACACCCGGCAGGGTGCACGTGAGGTCGCACTCTATCTGATTGACAATAAAATCCCTGAGGAATTTTCGTAACGGAATCTAGCCGTCTGTACGTCGCTAACAGCAGTGACTTTCAGGCGGCTTTTTCTGCCCCTTGCTGCGCCCCAGGCGGGTCATTAAGGCCAGCAGTAGGCCGAGGGTGATGAAGGCCCCGGGGGGCAGGATCATCAGCAGGACTGGCGGGTAAGAGGCCCCGAGCAGGTGAACTCCAAGGATCGCCCCGGAACCGAACAGCTCGCGCACCGAGCCGAGAATAAACAGACCGAGGGTGAAACCGAGACCCATTCCCAGGCCATCGGCAAGGGAGGCAACCACCGGGTTTTTCGAGGCGAAGGCTTCGGCGCGGCCGAGGATCAGGCAGTTGACGACGATCAATGGGATGAAGATCCCCAGGGCTTGATAGAGATCGTAGACCCAAGCTTCCATGCAGAGCTGAACGACGGTCACAAAGGATGCGATGAGGATGATAAAGGCCGGGATGCGTACCCCCGAAGGGATCAGTTTGCGCATCAGGGCGACCGTCAGGTTCGAGCAGACCAGCACGAAGGTAGTCGCGAAGCCCATGCCCAGGGCATTTTCGGCGCTGGTGGTAACCGCCAGGGTCGGGCACATGCCGAGCAACAGCTTAAAGACCGCATTCTCTTGCCAGAGACCCTTGGTGAAGGTACGCATCAGGCTCATTGGACATCTCCTTGCGCGGTCAAAATCTCCGCCTTATGGTCGCGATAGAATTCAAGTCCGGCCTTAACCGCCTTGACGATTGCGCGGGGTGAAATGGTCGCGCCGGTGATCTGGTCAAACTGGCCGCCATCTTTCTTGACCCGCCAATCGGCGTTGGCAAGACTCTTCCCTTTGAATTGTTGTTTGAAGATCGGCTCAATGATCCGCACGCCGAGTCCCGGGGTTTCGGCATGGGTCAAAATTTCGATCCCGTGTAGGCTGTCCTGAGGATTAAGACCGACCATAATGACAATATTGCCGCTATAACCCTCGGTTGCAACCACTTTAAATGCGGTACCGGTCAATGCGCCCGCCTGACGTCCGCGATAAAAGGTCATCATCGCCGGACGGCCTTTCTTGTCGAGGCCGTTCTGCAGTTCAACCTTGTCGGTATCTGGACTGTTGTCATAGGCGGGGAGTACTGCGCTGATCGCCTTGAGCATCTGAATGCGCCGCTGTTCCTTGATCGGTTCGCGGGTCAAGCTTTCAACCTGTGACAGAATCAAGCCTGCGACGGCAGCGATCAGGGTAAGGGCCAGTATGAGTCGAACGATATCTTTCATATCTATTTAAGCCTTGGCTTCCTGGCCGTAGATTTTCGGATGACAGAAGCGATCGATGAGAGGAGTCGCAGCGTTCATCAGCAGAATGGCGAAAGAGACCCCTTCAGGGTAGCCACCAAAGAGTCGGATCAATATGGTTAGCAGGCCGCAACCGAAGCCGAAGATCAACATCCCCTTGTCGGTGACCGGCG
>JAKIUS010000390.1 GCA_021647445.1 Geopsychrobacter sp.
ATTGATGTGGGTGGCCAGAACAATATTGGAGGTTTGCCGGATAGCCTGAATTACGGAATCAGGAATGGTCGCCATCATCGTTCCTCTGCCGGGCGATTTCCGCAAACAGTTCCTCGAGCCGGTCCGCGCCCCTGTTTTCCATATCCTGGCGGAAAATCAGGTCCGGAGTATAGCGCAGGTTCAGGGTCCGGGCTATATGGGTCCGGAAAAAACCACGGGCCCGCTCCAGTCCCTTGCGCGCTTTGGCCGAGTCACCACCCAGGGCCACGATGAAGAACACCTTGGCCCGCTTCAGATCCGGGGACATCTCCACACTGGTCACAGTCACCTGGTGCAGCCTGGGGTCCCGCACCTTGCGCAGCAAAAGCATTGCCAGCTCGCGCGGTATCGCCTCTCCCACCCGTTTGGGCCGCGCGCTCTGCGGACGACCAAGGCCAGGCAGGGTAAAATCAAAATTCATTCGTATGGTCTACTCGTTATCCAAATATCTTCAGGCGTTGCCGGGCAGGTCTGACGACACACCAGACGATACTCCTTTTTTTGCTGGTCGTAGGCTGTCTCCAACGCCACGTGGGGGGTTCCGGCCTGCGCGTACCAGCGCCTGAACTGGATCAGATCCCGACCGCTGCATTCTTCAAGTGCGATAACGAAATCATCGGTAGTGACTGCCTGGCCATCGTGCTTTTTCAGATAGTGCCGTACCCCCTGATTAAACGTCTCTTTGCCAAGCAGGGTCTGCTGCATACGGATCAACTCAGCACCCTTGTTATAGATTGTCACCGTATAGAAATTATTGATCTCGACATAAGACGCTGGCCGTACCGGATGGGCCATGGGTCCGGCATCTTCAGGAAACTGACTCTGACGCAAGATGCGCACATCTTCGATCCGCTTGACCGCTGCTGAATTGAGATCGGCGGAAAAAGACTGATCGCGAAAGACCGTCAATCCTTCTTTTAAACTCAACTGAAACCAGTCTCGACAAGTGACACGGTTCCCGGTGTAGTTGTGAAAATACTCATGGCCGATGACCGCCTCAACCCCTAAAAAATCGTTGTCGGTTGCAATTTCGGGTCGAGCCAGGACGTATTTGGAGTTGAAAACATTCAGGCCCTTATTCTCCATCGCACCCATATTGAAATCATCAACCGCAACGATCATGTAGCGATCCAGATCGTATTCAAGACCGTAGACCTCTTCATCCCAGCGCATCGACTTCTTTAGCGATAGCATGGCGTGATCGCAAAGCTCACAGTTACGATGTTCAACGTAGATTTGCAACAGAATTTCGCGCCCGGAACGAGTGATGAACTTATCCTCAATACAAGCCAGATCACCGGCGACCAGGGCAAAAAGATAACTCGGCTTGCAGAAGGGATCCTGCCATTCAACAAAGTGACGATCCCCATCAAGCTTGCCTTGCGCGATGAGATTACCATTACTCAAAAGAACCGGATATTCACTGCGGTCGGCCTCAATCCGTACTTCAAAACGCGCCATAACATCGGGGCGATCAGGATAATAGGTCATCTTGCGAAAACCCTGAGCTTCACACTGGGTACAAAAGTTACCGCTCGACAGGTAGAGTCCCTCGAGAGCGGTATTGGTCGCCGGAGAAATTTCACTTTCAATCTCGAGCAGAAAAACCGGCGGGACCGAATCAAGAGTCAAAGTCTCATCGCTCAGGTTAAAAGACCTTGCGTCGAGCAGCGTACCATCCAGAACCACCGACATCAGCTTAATCTGTTCACCGTCGAGAATCAGCGGTTCGGCTTGGGTTCGATCTGGATTACGCACATACTTTACCCGCGACACAACACGGGTCGCAGTCGGGTCCAGAATGAATCTGAGTTCGACAAATTCAACCAGGTAGGCCGGGGTTTTATAATTGCTTAAATGGATCGCTTCGGGGAGGGACTTGGTAGAATCGGTCATTGGTCGTCTTTGCACGGTTAGAGCCTATAGAATTTTCCTCACCGACCGATAATAACATAAATAAAGCGGGGCAGAGTATCCACTCTGCCCCGCTTCGGTTCTCTTGTAGTTTTTTAGCTAAAATCAAGCGGTTTCATCGAGATCAATCGCCGGAGACATATCGCTCCAGCCAACTTGCGGGGGTGATGCGGGAGCCGATTCTATCTGTGGGATATTGTTGTTTGAGCTGTTCCCGAAATTTTGCTGATTAACGCCTTTAATTTTAAAACGCGACAACATCTGCTGTAGCTGCATGGCCTGACTACTCAGGGTTTCTGCCGCTGCCGCACTCTCTTCTGCGGTTGCGGTATTCTGTTGCGTTACCTGATCAATCTGGCCCAAACCACCAGTCACCTCGGCAATTCCCTGAGCCTGTTCGTTACTGGCGACAGAAATTTCCTTGACCAGATCCGAAACCTTGGTAATGCCACCAACGATCTCAGTCAAAACCTCAGCTGTGCGATTCGCGACCTGAGTGCCTTTGGCGGTCTTTTCTACGGAGCCCTCGATCAGTTCAGAGGTCTCCTGTGCCGCCTTGGCACTACGCGCGGCAAGATTGCGTACCTCTTCGGCAACCACAGCAAACCCCTTACCATGCTGTCCGGCGCGCGCCGCTTCAACCGCAGCGTTTAAGGCCAACAGGTTTGTCTGAAAGGCAATCTCATCAATGACCTTGATGATTTTACTGATATTCTGCCCGGCAGAGTTGATTTCACTCATCGCCTGAACCATCTCACCCATCTGCTTACTACCACGCTCCGCAGCATTTTTGGCCTCGGTCGACAGGCTGTCGGCCTGCCCGGCATATTCAGCATTCTGTTTGATCTGTGAGGACATCTCTCCCATTGACGCACTGATCTCTTCCATCGACGCGGCCTGAGTGGTGGCACCTTGCGAGAGATCCTGGCTCGAACCAGAAATCTCGTTAGCCCCCGAAGCAATTTGATCACCGGCGATAGAGACGTTGCCCATCAACTCATTGAG
>JAKIUS010000391.1 GCA_021647445.1 Geopsychrobacter sp.
GTTAAAAAGTTAGGCATCTGGGCAGCATAGTCTGTAGGCGAGAGCGGATAAACCGTAGCACCATCAACGACTTCGGGAAGCCCCTGGTTCGGAATGACCGAGATACGCTGCGGCCAATGATGCGCCAGGTAACGGACGTGACTCGCCATATCCTGTGGACCGGTCGCACAGTTGAGCCCAAGAGAAAACAGATTGAAGGGTTCGAGTGTTGCGACCACCGCACCGATATCAGAACCGACCAGCATGGTCCCCTGCTGCTCAATGGTCACAGAGGCCAACACCGGCAGATCCATGTTTGCCGAGGCGAGGACATCGAAGGCGCTCATTATTGCGGTCTTGGTCTGGAGTAAATCCTGACAGGTCTCGATCATCAGACAATCGACCCCGGCCTCAAGCAGGGCTTCGATCTGCTGACGCGTCGAACGCTCCAGTTCTGCAACTTCAATATGACCCAAACTGGGCAATTTCGTGCCCGGGCCGACCGAACCGGCAATATACTTATCGGCGCGTCCCGCAATTGCAGTGCGGGCATGCTCAACGGCCAGACGATTGATCTCTTTCACCCGATCCTGCAGGCCATATTCGGCGAGCACAATACTTGAAGCTCCAAAGGTATCGGTCTCGATCACCATCGCGCCGGCATCAAGCATGCTTTGATGGAGACGCACGATAAATTCAGGCCCATAGAGATTAAGTACCTCATTGCAACCATCACAGCCCGCCCAAGCCTCATCGGGAATTGTCATCTGTTGCAAGTTGGTTCCACAAGCACCATCAAAAACCAGAAGGGGTTGATCACTAAAAGTCATAAATAATCCCTGTTATGTTTATCTTCTCTATCGAATTGCGTTGAGAAAAACTGAAACATCCAAAATGGAGCCGTGCAGTATAGACCGAATCCTGACTTGAAAAAAAGCCCTTGTGCGCTAAATTTATAACCTATTTTATCCATCTCACTTGGGAGAGCTTGGGCTAAAGAACCTGCGGCTTTCATTTTTAGGGTACAAATCTCTATCGCCAAACCTTGATTAATTCATGCTAAACTGTCCTCAGGCTGTCAGATTAACCCGGCGTACCACGAAACGACGGCCCGCCAACCGCCTCACAAGGATACCAATTATGTCACAACGACTGGGCGAATTACTGGTCGCGGAGAAACTGCTCTCGCCACATCAACTCGAAGAAGCCATCGAAGCCCAATGTCTCTATGGCGGTCGGCTCGGGACCAGTTTAATCGAATTAGGCTTCCTCAGCGAAGAGGAGATCGCCCGCACCCTCAGTCGCAAACTTCACCTGCCCTATATCGAGCCCCGCCTGCTGATGAAAATCCCCAGTGAGGTTATCGATCTGGTGCCGCAGAGATTGGCCGACAAACATCAGGTGATCCCCTGTCGGCTGGAGAAGAAGCGTCTCTATCTGGCCATGGCAGACCCGACGAACCTGACCATTATCGACGCCCTCGCCTTTCGGTTGGGCTTTATCATCGTCCCGGTCGTTGTCCCAGAAATCCGCCTGATGCTGGCCATGCAGAAATATTATCACTTAGAACTCTCACTCAGAATTCAAACCCTCAGTCAGAAACTCTCGGCACGCAAGCAACAAACAGTAAAAACTTCTACTGTTACGGCATCCAGAACGAAGCCCCCCGAAGAGAGTATGACGTCCCAAGCCGAAGAGAAGAAAGAACAAATTCTCGAGGTTGCCCAGGAGGATATTCTTGACCTTGATGCCCAAGCTGAAGAAAAGTGGCCGTTACTCGGTGAAAAAGAGTCTCTTGACGCCTTATCGGATAAGGAATATCAAGACCTGATCAACCTGCCCGAGCATCTACGGCCCAGCGCTGCCGAACCGGTTGCGGTGGAACCGGCTCAAGCAATGGAAACACTCCGCGCCAAGGAACAACACCCCTTTCAACTCTTCTGCCGACAGTTAAATGCAGCCGAAAATCGTGATGACATCGCCGATGCAATCATCGACTATATCGCCCCCCTTAAAGGCGGAGTTGGCCTCTTAATGGTCAAGGAAGGTGTCGCCATCGGCTGGAAAGCGGCGGTCGATGGCGAACCGCTGGCTGATTTTGACCAGCTGCAAATCCCGCTGGCCCAACCATCGGTCCTGAGAACTGTCTCCGAAAGCAGGTCGTTCTACCTTGGTCCACTTCCAAAAGAGGTTAATAACGTTCTACTTTCCAGCCAATTCAGTCATACGCTGCCCGAATCGGTGTTGCTGCTGCCGCTTATGTTGCGTGGCCGTCTTGTTACTCTGCTCTATCTACAAGGCATCGACGAGAAGGCTCAGCAACTCATCCCGGAGTACCAGAGAGTGATCGACAAGTCAGCCATGGCCTTTGAAATGTTGATTCTCAAGAATAAAATCAAGATGGGGTGAGACGTGTCGGACGAAGAGTCAGCCCACTGGGATAAGAACAAAGTCGAACAAATTGCCGCCGCCTTGAGTGCAAATTCTGAAAGACTTTTCCAGTTGGTTCTTGAATCGGATTTGAATCTGCTCAAGCTTCTGCTCCGCAACCCGAACCTCAGCGACGAGCATCTGCTCGCACTGCTAAAAAGACGTGATCTCGCTGAAGAGATTCCCAGACTGATTTACCAGCATCGCAAGACAAACATTTCCCACCAGTTAATTCTCGCATTGGTTAAAAATTCTTCGACAGCAGGGAGTCTGGTACGCAATCTGTTGCCAGGCCTGCGTCTCTTTGAACTGCTTGATCTCTGTTTTATCCCCGGCGTAACCCCCGATCAGAGGCTGGCGGCCGAGCGCAGCATAATCCAGAGGCTTCCGACCACGCCGCTCGGCAGCAAGATCAGCCTGGCCAGGCGAGCAACCGCCACAGTGGTGGCTGAACTCGTAAAAGAAGGGGATGCCCACACATTCGAAACCTGCCTGAACAGCCCGCGCTTAAAAGAAGCCGCCGTATTTCAATTTTTAAACGGCCC
>JAKIUS010000392.1 GCA_021647445.1 Geopsychrobacter sp.
GCTGGTTGTTTCTCCAGACGGAATACCGCGGAACCGATCAATTGGGTTACCCTGTCAGCCTGCTGTTCCGCTTGGATCCCCTGGCATTTCTCGCGGCTCTTTTCTCCCCGGGCAAAACCCTTTTCTTGTCATTCTGGCCCGCTTTTCTGCTCATCATTCTAACCCTGTTGCTCGGGCGTTTTTTCTGCGTCTGGTTCTGCCCCCTGGGGACACTGCTCGATATTGCCGGCGGGCCGATACGACCTGTTGCCAAACGTTGGGCCGGGCGTCCGCGTTTTAAATATTATCTTTTGGCCTTCTTGCTTGCCGGTAGTCTCTGCGGGTTGCAGCTCTTCGGCTGGTTCGATCCTTTAAGTCTCTTTCTGCGCAGTTTAACCCTAGTACTCAACCCGGTGTGGAACCTCCTTGCCAACGGTCTTTTTGACTGGCTTTATCAGGCCGAGCTGCCGCTGATCAGCCCTGCAGCCGATGCCGTCTATCCATTCTTCCGTTATTATCTGCTGGCCTTTCATCAACCGGTTTTTCTGCTGAGTCTTTTGACTGCCGCCTTGTTGATGCTGTTGATCGCCCTTGAGCGTGTGCAACCGCGATTCTGGTGTCGCAACCTCTGTCCTTTAGGTGCCGTGCTCGGTATCTGTGCACGACAGAGCCTCTTGAAACGCAGTCCTCAAACCGCTTGTAACGATTGCTCGCAGTGCGCTACAGATTGTCGCATGGGCGCAACGGGAGAAGAATCGACCCATGCTGCTGAGTGCATACGGTGTCTCGATTGTATTGACTTCTGCCCCAATCAGCGGGTCTCTTTTGCCTTTGGTACGTACAAGGCTCGGCCGATTGATCTGTCACGTCGGACCCTGTTGGCCGTTTCACTCGGTGGGGCCTTTGCTGCGCCTTTGATCGCGGTCGCCCCGTTGTCTGCCAACTATCGTAATGATCTGATCCGCCCTCCCGGGGCGGTGGCTGAAAATGAATTTTTACGGCGCTGCATCCGTTGCGGAGAGTGTATGAAGGTTTGCATCGGTGGCACCCTGCAACCCGATCTGCTACGCGGCGGGCTTATTTCACTCTGGTCGCCGGTGGTTGTGCCGCGTCTTGGATATTGTGAGTACGACTGTACCCTGTGCGGTCAGGTCTGCCCGACCGGTGCCATACAACCGCTCAAGGTTGTCGAAAAACGCAAAACCAGCATCGGGCTGGCGGTGATCGATAAGAACCGTTGTCTGCCCTTTGCGCGCGGGGAGGAGTGTCTGGTCTGTGAAGAACATTGTCCAACCGGCGAAAAAGCGATTGTTTTCGAACGACGTGAACTGTTGGTTGGCGGTAAAGTCAAGTTGCTGCAGCAACCACGAGTTTTAATCGAACGTTGCATTGGCTGTGGAATATGTGAAACGCGCTGCCCGGTTGTGGGACGCAGTGCCATTATTATTGTCAGTGAAGGGGAGTCGAGGGCTCGGCAGGGGTTGTTGCGCTAACGAGATACCGGTATGGATGTTGAGTTTCATTGACACTGATCAGAGGTCTGTTATAAGTGAAAGATACTTAACGTGTGTGGGCCGATGAGTGGATCGCAAGGCAAGTTGAACTGGAGGGAGGATTGAGTTTGTTTCGCGCGGTGAACTGAAGGGCAAGGGTATGAAAGAGACACTAATATTGGCCACAATTTGCCTGTTGCTTTTGCCACAGACCGTTCTGGCTGACTCTCTGATCCTCTCCTATTTTGAACGACCACCTTATTATTATACCGACAAGGGGCACGCCGCAGGTTTTCTTATGGAATTAACCGCGGATATTTTGCGTGAATCCGGGGTGGTGGCTGAAATTAAAGCACTGCCGCCGAACCGGATCCTGATGGAGATAAAGAGACCGGGGAGTTCACATTGTTCTGTCGGTTGGTTTAAAAAACCGGAACGGGAGGAATACGCGAAGTTCAGTTTGCCTATATATCAGAACAAGCCCATTGTTATTCTCACAACGAAGAAACAACGGCAACGGTTTGCTGATTATTCAACCTTGCACGAGGTCTTCTCCGATCGAACTTTAATTATGGCAACCATGAGCGCTTTCTCTTACGGGGATGTTATTGATCAACTGTTGACGGACTTGCGTCCGCAGACCCATGAAATATCGAGTGAACAGAGCATATTGCCGAAATTGTTATTGAAAGGCCGGGTCGCATACATGTTGACTGCCCCCGAAGAGATCGGAATGCTCGTCCGGTCAGCAGGGTTGAATCTTTCTGACTTTGTCTCTCTTCCTATGTCGGATATCCCGGCTGGAAACAAAAGGTATCTGATGTGCAGCAAGGGGGTGGGGGACGATATTATTGACCGGTTAAATCGATCAATTCGGATTCTGGTTGATCAGGATTTTCCCGCATTATAACCTTGTCCATCGCGGTTCCATAGTTTAAAAAAAACTGGTGATTTGGCAGGATTATCAATTTTTTGCCCTATTTAAAATCACACTGGCGAAATGAGTATTGAGTCACCGGTTCGGTGAAGTGGCACGATTTATCTATCCCCCTCCCTGTGTTAGATTAAATTGATTAGTTCCTAAAGGTTTTTGTGTTGAAAATTCTGCTGACGTTTATATTTATTCTGCACGCTAACTTGCTGTGTGCCGAGGTGATCCGTCTTGATTTCAGTCAGGGTCCTAAGGGGTGGGATGAAAAGGTCTTTAATGGCCGCACCGCTTATCGGTTTGTCAAGAGCGAAGATCACATGGTGTTGGCTGCTGAAAGTCAGGGGAATGCCTCCGCCCTGATCTACTGGCAGGATGTCGATCCGCAGAAATATCCACGTTTGCGCTGGCGCTGGAAAATTGAGCGGATTCTGGAAAAGGGACGGGTTGGAACAAAACCAGGTGATGATTACCCGGCACGTATCTATATAGTGTTTGACTCCTGGTTGCCGAATTATGCGCGCAGTATCAACTATATATGGGCCAGCCA
>JAKIUS010000393.1 GCA_021647445.1 Geopsychrobacter sp.
ATCAAGCGGTTCAGCATGCGGACCATGGTCGATTTTCCGGACCCTGATAGCCCCATAATAACGAAGATTTCACCGCTATGAATGTCGAAGCTGGCGTTTTGTACCCCGATGGTCGTTTCGGTTTTTGCGAAGATGGCCGTCTTGTCATCGCCCTGCTCCAACAAGGCTCGGGCTTTTTGGGGGTGAGGCCCAAAAATTTTAAATAGATTTTTAACTGAAATTTTGATGTGCGAACTCATCGGGACTCCTTGGCAAACAAGGGCAAAAACTGTAGTGCAAGGCCGGCGCGCCTTGATAGGAGCGGCAGGGGGAGCACATAGCTAAAGGGCGCGTGGCGGTAATGTGGCTGACTGCGGTCTGCAGCATCCTTGGGAATACGGCATTTTATTTTTAACGGACAGAGCGACCCGCGACCCGGTTCTGAAGGAACTTCAAAAATCGAGCGCTACTCTGATTGGAAAAGAGATCTTTAAAGCCTTACGCAGGGCAAGGTTCTTTAGTGATCCCTTTGCGGGGTTAGGACGGAACACCCTGGTGGGGCGGCGCCTGAACTCTGACAATGTTACAAAAAATAGAGAGACAGGTCAAATCTGGTAAGCTTTAGTGTAAGTTTCAGGCTTAACCGATAAATATTTTTCCTAAATTGACAGCAAGGGCATAACTGCCTTATACAGTGTTCGACTATTTTCAATAAAGGTGAATTAAGAAGGAGGGACGTGTAACAACGTAGCGGGCGTAACCCGGATTTTAAACGGAACGATTGTCCGTCTAGAGTCCACATGGCCGAAAGGGATGAATACAATGGCCAGAAAAACTATGGTTATCACTGGGGAAACCCTGGCCCGGCAGGGCTATTGTCGTATCAGCAAGCGTAAGAATATCGTTGCCAGGATCGATGTCGAAAACTGGGTCGAACTCTTCGCTGCGCATTTTGGAAAGACTCTGCATGAAATGTTTTCCGAAATATTAGCGAATCCCGGAAAGTATGAAGACCTGTTCCGCCGCGAGTGGAGCAAGGACCAACTGGACGTCAGTTTAACCACTGCGCGCACCGTACCCTCTAGTTTCGGCTGTAATGTTGGTTACGAAGAGAAGGAAGAATCAGGGTAAATCCTCTTTTCCCCTTTCCCGTGAATTTTTAATCAAGTTTTCTCGTCAATCTTAGGAACAGCTATGGCCTTGCCCTGGAAAACCCTCGATCGTTTTGAGACAGAGGATGAAGGTGTCCTCGAATTGCGTCAGCGAGGCGTCGGTGATTTTCTGATTTCGGTTGGAAGCCAGGTGTTGATGAATAGCAAGGCCCAGCGTTCAGAGATTGCCTTGGGGGTGTTGGGTTGCAAGGGATTGAATAAAAAGGTGAAGCCCCGGGTGTTGGTCGGTGGCCTGGGGATGGGCATTACCCTGCGTGCGGTGCTGGATGAACTGCCTGCGGCTGCCGAAGTCCTGGTTGCTGAACTTAATCCGCGCATCTGTGACTGGTGTCTTGGTCTCCTCGCCGAGCTGACCGCTGGTGCCGCTGGGGACCCGCGGGTCAGTCTTGAGGTCGGTGATGTCGCCGCTCTGATTCAGCGTTCAAACCCTGGCCGTTTCGATGCGATTATCCTCGATCTCTATCGTGGCCCCGGCCCTCAGACCGATAAACTCAAAGACCCGATCTACGGCAGTCGGGCCATTGGTCTGGCACTGTCTGCGCTCAAGGCCGGCGGTACTTTTGCGGTCTGGGGTGAGAATCCGGATGCCGGTTTCGAGGGTCGTCTTGCCGCCGCCGGATTCAAGGTACGTTGTGAAAGGCCGGGCAAGGGGGGCTATCGACATGCGGTCTGGGTCGCTCAGAAACAGGATTCTTCAGCCTCGCCTCGTGGTAGAAAATAGATAGGTGGAAATCATGGAATCTTTTGATTTGAACGGCCGCGCGTATGTTGAATTGTGCAACCTGCTGAAACTGGCTGGCTGGAGCCACAGCGGCGGCACCGCTAAATTGTTGATTGCTGATGGCGCGGTGACGGTTGACGGTCAGGTTGAACTGCGTAAACGCTGTAAAATACGTGCCGGGCAGGTTGTCGCCTACGCCGAGCAAACTGTCCGCGTGCTTTAACTCTCCCCTCTTTGGCGGCTGCCAGTCTGGTAGCTTTCGCCATAAACAGATCGAAAATTCCTCTCTTTTAACGCCGAGTTTCGCGATGCTTTTCTCAATCCATTGACCGCTGCATGGTTTGTGGTCGAGGCGATTTATGTCTCTACTTGCACTGTCTGCTGATCGGTCGGGCGAGCTGTGTGTAGGAATGATGGAAGAGGATGGAGGGAGAAAATTGCTTAAAAAACGTAAAAGCATTTGCATCTTCAGAATCCCGAGTTAAAATTTGTCAATAAAATTGCGAAAAGTATGTCTAAAGGGAGTTCTGTATGAAAAAAAACCAGCCGCGCGAAATCCTGCTTGAGAGTGGTACCAACGAGATGGAAATTATTGAATTCTATCTGGGGGAACAGTCTTTTGGTATTAATGTTCAGAAATTAAAGGAGATCATCCCCTTCGATATTGAGCAGGTCACGGCAATCCCCGACAGTGCCGAATCGGTGCTGGGAACTCTTTTGCTTCGGGGCAGTACCATTCCATTGGTCGACTTGAAGCGGCATCTGGGTCAGCGTTATAGCAAAAGCAGTGCAGAGGAAGTGCGTGAAGTGGTGTTGGTTTGTGAGTTTAATGGCCGGACTAACGGATTCATGGTCGATGGGGTGAACCAGATCCATCGTGTCTCTTGGGACCAAGTGCAGCCGATGGCCCAATTTATTGACCAGTATCGACCCAGATTCACCGGCAGCATCAATCTGGATGGGCGCGAAATTTTAATCGTTGACCTTGAACATATTGTCGCTGAATTTGATCCCGAATCGGCTCTTGATTATGATACTGGCCTCGCCACAGAGGACCAAGAGATAAGCACGACCG
>JAKIUS010000394.1 GCA_021647445.1 Geopsychrobacter sp.
CAAAGAGGCGATTCAGTACCTCACCGGTCGTCCTTTCACAGCGGAAGAGGGCGTATATACCTCGACCCAGTATCTATTCACTGGGCTGAAAGATAAAGATATTGCCGAGAGGATCGCCAAAGATTTCCTCGCCAACGGCCTGATCCAGCGCTGGACAATTCTTGCCGCCGACGAATTGGATGCTGCTGTCGGTGTTCCGGTTACGGTGCCGAAGGTGGTCAGTGATAGCACACCGAGCGTACAGACTCTCAACCTGGATGTCAGTGATGCGCAACTGCTTGAGATCAGCCGGCAGGGGATGCTGGCGCTCAACCTTGAGGAGATGCTGAAAATCCGGCAGCATATTGCCGACCCACAGGTTGTTGCTGAACGTGAGAAAGTTGGACTCGGCGCGGAGTTGACCGATGTCGAACTCGAAGCGCTGGCACAAACCTGGAGCGAGCACTGCAAGCATAAGATTTTTTCAGCCAAGATCGAATACGAAGACGAAAACGGTAATAAAGAAATTATCGACTCGTTGTTCAAAACCTACATCGTCGGTGCGACCCGCGCTATCCGTGCAGCGATGGGTGAAGATGATTTCTGCCTTTCGGTTTTCAAGGACAACGCCGGGGTTATCGAATTTAACAATGACTGGAGCCTGGTATTTAAAGTCGAAACCCATAACTCTCCGAGTGCCCTCGACCCGTACGGTGGGGCGTTAACCGGGATCGTCGGTGTCAACCGCGACGGCGTCGGTACCGGGATGGGTGCCCGGCTGATTTTTAACACTGATGTGTTCTGTTTTGCTTCGCCATTTCTGGAAAAAGAGCTGCCGCCACGGCTACTCCATCCGCGCCGAATTTTCGAAGGGGTGGTCGAGGGTGTCGAGCACGGCGGGAACAAGAGCGGTATTCCGACCATCAACGGTTCACTGGTTTTTGATGAGCGTTTTGCCGGTAAGCCGCTGGTCTATTGTGGCACCGCGTCGATTATGCCGCGTAACCTCAACGGCAAGCCGTGCCACGAAAAGCAGGTTAATGTTGGCGATCATATTGTCATGACCGGCGGGCGCATCGGTAAGGATGGTATTCATGGCGCGACTTTCTCTTCTGAGGAGTTACATGAGGGTTCGCCGGTCACGGCGGTACAGATCGGTGATCCGATCACCCAGCGTAAGATGTTCGATTTTTTAATCATCGCCCGCGATCGTGGTCTATATAACTCGATCACCGATAATGGGGCAGGAGGGCTCTCCTCGTCCATCGGCGAGATGGCCGAGGATACCGGTGGACTGGAACTGCACCTTGATCGCGCACCGCTTAAGTATCCGGGCCTGCAGCCCTGGGAAATCCTCATCTCCGAGGCTCAGGAGCGCATGTCACTGGCGGTGCCGAAAGAGAATCTTGCAGCGTTTATGACCCTTGCCGATGAGATGGGTGTTGAAGCGACCGATCTGGGCCAGTTTACCGATTCAGGTTATTATCACTGCCTCTATGAGGGGGAGACGGTCTGCTGCCTCGATATGAAGTTCCTGCATGAGGGCGTGCCGCAGATGCGGATTCCCGCCAAGTGGGAGATCAAGGGGCACCAGGAACCGACCCTTTCCGGGCGGGATCTGCAGACCGATCTGCTCGGTTTGTTGGGACGCTTGAATATCTGTTCGAAGGAATCGGTGGTGCGGCGTTACGACCATGAGGTCCAGGCGGGCACTATTGTTAAACCGCTGACGGGAGTGGTCAACGATGGTCCAAGCGAGGCCGCGGTCTTCCGTCCGCAGTTCGACAGCGTCGAAGGGATCGTGACCTCGCACGGTATCTGCCCGAGTTATAGCGATATCGACACCTATCACATGATGGCCTGCGCCATTGACGAAGCCTTGCGTAACTATGTGGCGGTCGGCGGCAATATCGAGCATGTGGCCGGTCTCGACAACTTCTGCTGGTGTGATCCGGTCGAGAGTGAGCGCACCCCCGATGGCTCCTATAAGGCCGCCCAACTGGTGCGGGCCAACAAGGCACTCTACGATTACTGCGTCGCCTTCGGTGTGCCACTGATCAGCGGCAAGGATTCGATGAAGAATGATTATCAGATCGGCGGCACGAAAATTTCGATTCCGCCGACGGTGCTTTTCTCAGTGATCGGCAAGATTGATGATGTGCGCCGCGCGGTGACCATGGATGTCAAGACGCCTGGAGATCTGGTCTATCTGCTGGGTCGAACCGCTGATGAACTGGGCGGCTCGGAATATTACCGTATGTGCGGGGAACTCGGGGCCAATGTGCCGCGCGTCGATGCACAAAAAGCCTTCGATCTTTATAAAACGCTTAACCGGGCACAAAAGCAGGGGCTATTGCGCAGTTGTCACGATCTGTCTGATGGCGGACTGGCGATCTCGCTGGCCGAAAAAGCCTTTGCCGGTGGTTTTGGTATTGCCGCCGATCTGGACAAGATGCTTGTTGAGGGTGAGCTCGCTGATGACGTATTACTCTTCTCTGAATCACAGAGTCGTTTGGCCGTCACCGTCAAGCCGGAAAACCGCCCGGCCTTTGAAGCGCTGTTCGCCGATTGCGATTGGGCTCTGATCGGTGAGGTGACCGCCGAACCGCGCCTGTCTCTGCGGCGTGGAGGCAAGCCGTTAATCGATACAGCGAATGATCAGAATAAAGAGGCGTGGCAAGCGCCGTTGCGGGAGCTTTAAATCATGGCAAAACAAGTCAGATCGCTGGTCATTGCCGGCAATGGAACCAATTGTGAACGCGAAGTCGTTGAGGCCTGTCGTCTGGCGGGTTCAGAGGTCGCTGAGGCGGTGCATATTGCCGAACTGCTGGCGGGCCGGGTCAAACTTGAGGATTATCACTTTCTCAACCTGGCCGGTGGCTTTCTCGATGGTGACGATCTCGGTAGTGCCAAGGCCGGCGCTAATCGTCTGTTAAATGCCCCGGTTGCTGGCGGCGGTGC
>JAKIUS010000395.1 GCA_021647445.1 Geopsychrobacter sp.
CACCTAGAGCCCGTGCTTCGGCATTGGGCAATTGACTCATGATCTCACGCGCCAGCCACTTAGGCAGGCTGCAGACATGCTCCAGGTAATCCCGCACCTTCTCCGGCGCTGGCCAGCTCAAGGCGTCCCGCTGCCGATCAAGCGCGCGCAGGGTGCCGTTGACCAACCCGGCAAGCCGCTCCATATCGAGTTTACGGGCCAGCTCAACGGTTTCATTGACTGCGGCCCGAGTCGGAATTCGTTCCAATTCAAGCAGTTGATAGGCGCCGATACGCAACAGGTGTCGCGCCGCCGGTTCCAGCTTTTCAAAGGGCTGACGACTGACCTGGCTGAGGGCGTAATCAAGGCGCCCACGCAGACGCAGAATACCGTAGACCAATTCGGTCAAGAGCGCACGGTCGCGAGGGTCGGTGCCACGATTACGCTTGAGCAGCGTATCAAGAGCCCGATCGGAATAGGCCCCCAGCTCAACCCGCTGCAGAATTTCAAAGGCTGCCCGGCGTGCATCCAAGGGGTAATAACTGTCTGTCACTGAGTCATCCGTCACGTCTGCGGTTTCTCTTGCTCGGCAAGGGCCGGGATTACATATTCCTTGAGCGCCTGTTCGACCTCGGGAAGCAGAATATGGGTATTGAAACAGGGCCCGTTGGGCCGTTTGTTGAGGATTCCAACCACCGGCAGGGGATAGGCGTCACGGATCCCCGAGGTCAGATCGCGTTCACAGGCGACCGCCACAATCAGCTTGGGCCGTTTTTCGACAATAATTTTACGCGCCAGGGTCCCGCCGGTCGCAACCGCCATCTCGATACCGAACTTATGCGCCAGCCCGAGCAGGCCGTGGATGTCGCATTTCCCGCAACGCACACATTTCTCGACATCGCCGGTAATCTTGATGGCGCAGTCAAACGTCTGGATGCAGTGCGGCAACAGAATCAGGGTGCGTTCGGCCGGCACCCGCAAGTGCCGGGTATGCACCAGTTGATTATTCAGGGCGATAAACGACTGCTGCAGCATATCGCGATCGATACCGATCAGCTTGCCCAGCGAGATGATCGCCGGAAACAGGTAACGCACCACCATGCCGCGCAACGGCTGTAACATAAACAGATCACGGCCGGTCAGCAGGGTCAGCACCAGCAGACTCAACCCCCCGACGATAGCGAAGGCCAACAGGGTCAACACCGCACCGAACACCACCGGCAGCGCCGGATGGATATTAACCAGCCCGACACTCGGCACCCACCAGAGCAGAAAAGACAGGCCCAGCACCAGGGTTCCGGCCACGGTCAGAAGAAGGATAAACAGCCGCTTACGCGGCTGCTGTATATGCTCAGCTCCGGTCATAAATTTTGCCTAAATCCCCAACTTCGTTCCCGCAGCCAGGCTCCGGCCGCGTAAAAAGTCGCGAACCGCCATCTTACGCTTACCAGGCAGTTGCAGTTCACCGATCCGTAACACGCCCTCACCGCAGGCGACACACAACCCCTCATCATCGGCGCTGATTATGGTTCCAGCTTGACCCGCTCCCGTTTCAGCCGCCGTCCGGCTGATCTTGAGGGTCTCGCCCCCCAACTGGGTATAGGCCGCAGGCCAGGGATCGAGCCCGCGCACCAGATTATGAATCTGCAGCGCCGAGCGATTCCAGTCGATACAGCCGTCCTCTTTCTTCATCATCGAAGCGTAACAGGTCTCATCATCGTTCTGCTTTTGCGCCTTAAGCGTTCCGGCGCACAACTGACGCAAGGTTTCATCCATCGCAACCCGGCCCAAAGGTGCCAGCCGATCATGCAACTCTCCGGCGGTCTCCGACGCACCAATCGCAAGGGTTTTCTTAATCAGCATATCGCCGGTATCGAGACCGACATCCATCAGCATCGTGGTGACACCAGTTTCAGTCTGCCCATCGACAATCACCTTATTGATGGGAGCCGCGCCACGATATTTCGGCAACAGCGAAGCATGCACGTTGATACAGCCGTACTCGGGGATATCGAGGACCGCTTTCGGCAGAATCTGTCCATAGGCGACCACCACGATCAGATCTGGCCTGAGCGTCTGCAGTTCGGCCACTGCCGCCGGATCACGCATTTTCGGCGGTTGAAACACCGGAATTTCGTATTGCAGGGCAAGTTCCTTGACCGGCGGTGGGGTCATTTTTTTACCCCGCCCCTTGGGACGATCCGGCTGGGTATAAACCCCGACCATCTGCACGCCAGCTTCAATTAAGCCACGCAGGGTTTCAAGCGCAAAATCAGGGGTTCCCATGAAGACGGTGCGGATATCCTGTGGATTCATGCTTCTTCTCTCTGCTGCATCAGCTTTTTGTATTTTTTACGAAACATCGATTTCTTCAACGGGGAGAGATGATCAACGAACAAAATGCCCTGCAGATGATCAATCTCATGCTGCATCGCCACCGCCAGCAGACCCTCGGCCTCGCGCTGTTGCTCAATACCATCGACATCCTGATAGGCCATGGTCACCTTGGTGTAACGATGCACATTGGCGTAAAATTCCGGCACCGACAAGCAGCCCTCCTCTTCACAACAGGATCCCTCTTTTGCAACAATGCGCGGGTTGAGCGCCACAATCAGATCGGGCGGATTCTCCTTGCCGGAGCAATCGATCACGATCAGCCGTATCAACTCACCAACCTGCGGGGCGGCCAGACCAATCCCCGGCTCACCATACATGGTCTCGGCCATATCCTCGGCCAACTGTTTCAGTGCAACGTCAAAGCTGGTTACCGGCTTTGAAATCTGCTTCAAGAGCGGTTCAGGATAATGAAGAATACTGCGAACGGCCATCGCCGTACCGTCCTTTCGCTATGCGGTCGAAGGTAAAGGACCATCGACACAGAAAACCCCGGATTCAGCAGCAAAAAACAGATCGCCGACCGGGGAGTTTACAGCCTTATAAGTTCATGATACGTGGGACTT
>JAKIUS010000396.1 GCA_021647445.1 Geopsychrobacter sp.
ACTTCATTGAGTCGTGGCTATCGTGAGTTTAGACACTGGGCAGAGCAAAACATCACCCCGGAGACCAATCAGATTCTAATCGATGATCTGCTTGAAAAACGCAATCGGGCGGTGCTGAGTTATCTGCCGAAGGCTTTACAAAAATACCAGACTTTGTTGATTCCCTGGGGCGCACTGCACATGCCGGGCATCGAAGCGGCGGTCAAGGAGCAGGGTTTTGCCTTACAAAAAACCCGCGAGCGACAGGCGATCGATTTCTTAACCCTGCCCTACGGGAAATTGTGGAAAAATCTAACCGCTACGACATGGACTTTATCTCGAAGCAATCTTGAGGATAACTGAGTCTCTCTATGAATTATAGGAAAAATATGTCCCTGAATCAGCTCCACTCCGTTGAGCAAACCACCGTCGATCAAAAGCCCCATAACCAGGACCGTCAGGAGACGGCATCAGTGGTCACCGCCGAGGCCGAGCCTCGTCCGACGAGAGGACTGCGCAAGTTCGGCTCTATCGGTCTGATTCTGTTCTATGTTTTCAGTAAGTTGAAGTATCTGGGATTGATCCTGCAAATCGGCAAATTCAAAACCTTCTTCAGTATGCTGATCAGTATCTGGGCCTATGCCATGTTATGGGGCTGGTCTTTTGCTGCCGGGTTTGTCATGCTGATTTTTATCCACGAGATGGGCCATGTCCTGGCACTGCGTATGATGGGGATTCCGGCTTCGGCCCCGATGTTCATCCCCTTTGTCGGAGCGCACATCGTGATGAAAAAGATGCCAAAGGACGCTTTTGTGGAAGCGGTCGGAGCCTATGGTGGTCCGTTGCTCGGGACGCTAGGTGCCATCGGCTGTGTCGGTATCGGCATGGCTACGGGTAATCTCTTCTGGTACGCGCTGGCCTCAAGCGGATTTCTGCTCAACCTGTTCAACCTGCTGCCGATCTCCCCCTTAGATGGTGGACGGATCATTGGCGTCATCAGTCCCAAACTGTGGGTGCTGGGTCTGTTGGGAGCAGGCTGGCTTTTCTATCTGACCTGGTCGCCAATCATCGCCCTGATCCTGCTATTGGGCAGTTATCAGATCTATAAATCGTTCAAGACCTCCAAAACAGAACGGGCCCAATACTACAATGTTTCCCTGGGCAAGCGGATCGGCGTAGGTGTTGCTTTTCTTTTCTTGCTGGCAGTGACCTCCATCGGCATGGTGGTCATGCATGGTCCGCTTCAGGGAATTTAGGATTGACGGACAATGCGGTAAGCAGCGTTGTATCAATGCCAGTGCGCGTAGTGATTCTGGCGGATATGTTTCGGGAAGGAAATATGTCAGCGTTGCGGTTTTTTGGGAATGAGCATCTAGCTTCATCAGGCATAACCCCTTTCCCGGGCACAAACATAACCATATCGTTGACTTTAGGTTATAAATAGTTATGATATTAAATGAGAACACCATCGAATGGCACAATAAAGCCCGCAAGCAACTAAAAAAGCTTCCCCGTAACTACCAACTCGCAATTGTTGAAGCTGTTGATGTTCTGGAGCAACCGCAGATCGAATGGCGGAACGTAGTCGAACTGAAGAATCACAGCTGTGATTGCCGGATGCGCGTTGGCCGTTATCGGGTGTTGTTCGATTATGACGATGGGATTCGAGTCGTGGCAATTCAGGAAGTGAGGAAAAGAGATGAGCGAACCTATTAAGAAACAGGATGATGTGCAATTTATCGAGGAAAATGGGGCGCCAGTTTTTGCGGTAATCCCAATAAAGAAATATCAAGACCTGGTGAATCACTATGTCCCGAAAGAAAGCGATATCACTATCCCCCATGCGGTAGTCAAAGCCAACGTCAAGGGAGATTCGATGGTTAAGGCCTGGCGCGAATATCTTGGATTAACCCAGGAAGAACTGGCCGCTCGTGCCGGAATGACACAACCGGCAATCGCGAAACTGGAAAAATCTGACGCCAATCTGCGGCGTAAAACCTTAGAAAAATTAGCGGTGGCTATGGATCTGGTGTTGGAACAATTGGAGGAATGATAAGGTGCCAGTACGATCGGTTGTCCATTACTCTTGAATTTATACACGAAAGTCCCAGCGATATTCCCCTTTTTGGCCTCTCCCAGAGTCGGATTACAGACAATCAACAACGGCATCATCCACTTCAACTTTCTGGTTTGCATGGAAGAATATTGACAAATGTCTTATCTGTATGCGACTTTTAGACGTAGATATTCAATAAGGAGAAACTCTTATGCCCGCTGCAAAAGTAGAAACACTTGGGAATGTCATGGGTCTGAAGTTACGTGGTCAATAGGAAATAATTGGCAGAGTTCGCAAAGGATTGTCGGCTGGAATCAGCAATCGATTAATGAGCGCTTATGGTGTTTCACAAGAAGATCTTGCTCATATTATCCACGTCACTGCAAAAACAATTCAACGTCAGAAAACCAAAGGGGCATACAGCGTTGAAACAGACAGGAGTATAAGGATAAAATAAAAGCTTTGTTTTTGTCGCATCAACATCTCAGAGAAATTTTCGTTAAAAATACTAATCTTTTAAGAAGTTACGCATTAACTCAAAAGTCTGTTCAAAACCTCTATTAATGACATCCCTATACTTTTTATTTGGTGGAAATGGATCTTCGTGTTTGTAAGGAAAGTCATAGTCAATAACATGAACTTTTATGGGTATATTGCCTGATACACCCCTTAGCGTATTTTCTATTTCATAATAGGGATAAACGCCATCTTTTTTCAGTCCCACAGCCATTACCCGGTCACTCATCTCGCGAAATTTATTTTCACGATAATCAATCATTTTATGGTAATTGATAAGACTCATCAAATTCATTCCCTCGGGATGTGCAGCACTGACATAGTGCGCCAAACGAGGGTTGTTTTTTAAATGATAATCAAGGTGTTCCACCAAAAAAGAGTACA
>JAKIUS010000397.1 GCA_021647445.1 Geopsychrobacter sp.
AACACCGTTTGGCGATTGCAGTTCGATGCTGAAGCTAAAATCGGTGCCGACCGCATAACCGTCGCTGCCGACAGCGATTCTCTGGTCATCAATCAGCAGAACCGGGCGCAGGTGCACCAGATATGATGGAGTATTATCCAATCCCCCCCAGGCATTGATGATCTCCTGATCTTCGACCGTCTCCGGCTCATAACTAAGAAAGATTCGGCGATTAGACAATCCGTAAACAGGCAGAGTGACATCAAGCGCATCCTCAACTGATTGTCCTGGAATCTGGAAACGTGCCTTGTGAATCAATCCATCGGGCAGTTGGGTATATTCTCCAGTAATCGTAATTGTCTTGAACTGCAGGTTGGCGGGAAGAATATGAAGGTTTTCGCTGACAAGGGTTTTACCCACCAATAGATCTTGAAAAAATGTGCCGGTGAAATTCAGATCGAGAAAAGACTGGGTGTTCGTTGCCAAGAGTTCCAGTGGAGTTGATACCTGGGTGGTACCGAGATAATCTCCACGTAACGCTGGCAGCGGATTGCCGGCTTCCGAATACAGGTCAAGCGGACTTGGGTTGTCATTATAGCCGGTGACCTTGATGCTGGTATCAAGGGGCAGCCACACCTTGCCTTGAGCGTCTGATAAAATACCACGGTAATTCGAGTAGGGGACCTGCACCTCCACCCAGAAATGCTCAACACGATAGTTGACAATGTCCAAACCGGACATGACCGCCTCGAACGGAATTCCGGCACGTTGGAACAATTCACCAATTTTTTGTGGATTTTCTACCCCGGTCAGATTCGTTATTTTTGCAAGATCTTTGGGAAAAAATTCAACGACACCACGGACATATCGAGCAGGATAATTAGCCGCCCTCATCATGGCAACAAGCAGAGCAGCCTGATCGGCATCGTTGCCGCTGCCCTGCCGGAGGGTTTCTTCGGCGCCCTTCATCCCTCCCCAGTACCACTCTGTCTCTATGTTATTTTTTACCCATTCATAGATGGCAACCGGGCTCCAGCTAAGAGACTGGGCTAAAACTGCGATATCCTTAGAAACAGGGGCTTCGGGTGCACCGGATAAATCAGCGGCAACCACAGAAGCATTAATGTCGCGATATGCGGGGGTAATCGTGGGCAAGTAAAGAGGCTGGCGAGGAGGGTAGTTCAGCTGACGGTATGGCAGGGCTCCCAACAGGGGCGACTGTTTAGCGGGGACAATCTGCCGAATGATTGTCTGCAGCTCTTCGAGATCAGTCGCTGTGACTCCCGCTTGATCGACAATTTGCTGAAGGATTAACCGCAATTCCTGAACTGCGTCCCGATAAAGTTGCCCCATTCGTTCTTGACGCTCAAGGGCAGACCCACCTTGGATCCGGGCTCTCTCACTGCGTAGACGGTAGCGTTCTCCAAGAAGCAAATTTGTCACGTCAATCGCTTCAGCCCGCATCTTAAAATGCTGCATTTCACTCTCGAAGGATTTACCTTCGGTCTGCTTTTGTTGTATCTGGATGGCAATCTTTTCGATCGCGACAAGATCCTCAATCAGACCCTTTTCCAGACTGTTACTCCCTGCCATTGCACTGCTTGGCAACAACAGAAGGGCCATCAGGCCAAGCAACACAACAAAAAGACTGCAACAAGAAGAAATGCGCACAACTACCCCCTAAACGTTTAATTTAATCTGCAATTTGATTCTAAATACTGCGTGCAATCCTAAATGGGCGAGATCGTTTCTGAAACCAATCAAAAAACAAAAAAACCGCATAGAATACGAGCCCGCGCTCGTTTTCTATACGGTTCACAAATCCCCTCGATATGGACCCCTCCAAAAAATTATCATCGCCTTCCTTGGCGTACAACCCATCTCATTAGAACAGGGTTGTACGCTACACAGCTTGCCATCAACTGTCAAATACTATTTCTCTTGAAGAATATTTGTACGCTACCCCATTCTCGTCTGACTCCTGATTCACTCCTCGATACGAAATAACCTCGACCAGAGGAATTACTTGAATCAGCTCGACTCCAGTCAGATCGGGAATTGTTCGCGCCAGCTTGAGAACCCGGGAGAAACTAAACACAAACAGGAATGGGTTTATGTAACCCTGAGAATGGGTGCATAAGCTCATCGCTTCACCAGAAGACTGTCGAACGCTCCATGATCCGGGGTCAATCCGAAATTTTCGCTTTGGCTCATGTGGTCTAACCGCACCCTGTGAAACGAACAGCACAAATCAGATAATATTTTAATGCCGGGTTCGATCGTAAATACGTTTGCCGTCTGGCCCCGTGTTATAGCAGGCGGAGTCGGTATATCCGTCGCCGTCGGTATCTTTTCTGCCCACGGTCGTTGGGTCACAGTCTTCATTTTTACCTGCGGGATCACATTTTTCCACATTGCCGGGGAACATCATGACATCGGCGTCATTACAGTCATCGCCACCGGTTCGGTACGAGGCATGACCGTCGCCATCCACGTCTTCAGGGACATGGCGACATAGATCGTTATCTTCATCGCAATAATCGCGGGTATAGGGGCTGTCATCGCGGCGGCAGATGCCATCCACCTGGGGTCCTGTAACCCGACCATTAACGCCTGGCGGTTCAACCCTTATGACACAACCATCCACTCTGGCCCTTGGATCATCCGGCAGACAAACCTCCAAGCCGTTGCAGAACAGGCCGTCGCCACAACGCTAATGGCCATATCAGCCCGGAGGCGTTTGAGGCCAAACTTGTAGCTTAGCTCGGCGTCCGTTTTTGCTGGGCCAGATCAGTCTGAGAAGCAGACCTCCCGTCTTGGGGAGTTGATGCAACTCAACCTGGCATCGATCAAGGGCTATCTCATGCGAGAAGACTTCCAGCGGTTCTGGGACTATCAGCGCCACGACTTTGCCGGGAAGTTTCTAGATCACGGGGTAACGA
>JAKIUS010000398.1 GCA_021647445.1 Geopsychrobacter sp.
GAGCTGGCGGAAACCCTGGAATATAATCTGATCCGTAGCGGCTATGAAGTGTTGATTGCGGCAGATGGACTTGAGGCTTGTCGAGTTATCGGTCGTGAAAAACCGGATCTAATCCTGCTCGATCTGTTGCTGCCGGTGCTGGATGGCTGGGAGGTGTGCCGGATGTTGCGGAATCACCATGACCCTTTGGTGGCACGCATTCCGGTCGTTATGCTGAGTGCTCTCGGAGCAACGGATGATCGCCTCAAGGGGTATGACTTGGGCGCTGACCTCTATCTGCCTAAACCATACGCCTTTAAAGAAGTGCGTTTGAAAATTGGTCAGTTGATTGCGCAACATCATGAATTTTGTCAACTTGCACATAAGGTTTCTTCCATGAAGAGATGGGGTACTTTGCAGGATAATTGGCAGCATGTGCTTTTTCACGAACTGCGTAACCAGCTCACAATTATCTCAGGAATGGCCCAGCATCTCATGAAAAAAACTCAGTGGGATGAAGAACATGCTCAACAGTATGTCCAACATATCCATAATAGTTCAGATTACCTTGGAACCCTGGCGATGAACTACCTCATGGTGCGTCAGGTTGAAAATGATCCAGATCAACTGCAACTTGAGGCGCTGAATCTTCAGGATCTGTTTAATGAATTGGCGCGGCTCTTTTCGCCCATCGCCAAGCAGAAAGACTGTCGGTTGATTTTTGATTGCAAGGTTATAAAACCGATTGAGGTGCAGCCGGTTGGTTTGAAAATTATCCTCTCAAGTCTGATCGATAATGCCCTGAAGTATGCTCCAAAAGGAGAGGTTGAGGTTCGTGCCGGAATTAAAGATCAAACTTTTTTGATTGAGATTATTGACAATGGGCCGGGAATCGCGCCTGAAGAGCGCGAAAGGGTCTTTGATAAATTTTATCGCGGGACAACAAATTCTGAGGCCAAAGGGTCTGGACTCGGGCTATATATGGCGAGAACCCTGGCGGCTAGCATGGGAGGGGATTTAAGGTTAGCCGATCAGTCGCAAGGCGGGGGACATTTTTTACTCAGCTTTGCAGCATCGCAGAAGACAGTCGCCTGAGTTAAGTCTCAATCTCCGGCAAGTTATCCGGTTGATTTTGGCAGCAGGATCGAAAAAGTGCTCCCCTGGCCAAGCACGCTGGTGACCTTGACCTCACCTTTATGGGCATGGATGGCATGCTTAACGATTGCCAGACCCAGACCGGTGCCGCCAAGATTGCGACTGCGGGCCGCATCGACCCGATAGAATCGTTCGAAGAGGCGTGACAAGTGTTTTTTCTCGATGCCACAGCCGAAATCCTGAACCTGAATCTGCACGTGGGTCGCAGTTTCTAGGGTCGCAAGCACAACCTTACCCCCGACAGCGCTGTACTTGATGGCGTTGGTCAACAGGTTGATGATCGCCTGTTCAAGTAAGGGGGCATTGATTGCAGCTTCAAGCGCTTTTGAGATGCTCAGTTCCAATTCGATCTGTTGTTGCTGAATCAGGGGTTCACAGGCCGCGCGGGCGCTCTCCAAAACCGGGAACAGAGGCTCTGTGATCAGATCCCAACCGCCCTGATTTGAACCCTGTTCGATTCTTGAAAGATCAAGCAGATCTTCAACCAGAGCATTAAGCCGATTATTTTGTTTGAAGATGATCTGCATGAAACGCTGACCGTCAGAATCTGCGGGGTCGCTATCGAGGAGAATTTCAACCGCGCTGCGGATCGCGGTGATCGGAGTTTTAAGTTCATGTGAAACGTTGGCGACAAAATCACGTCGTACCGATTCAAGTTGGCGTAAACGAGTTAGATCATGCAGCACGATCAAGGCTCCAACCCATTCGCCAGCCTGACCGGTTAAGGGGGTTGCCTGGACGTGTAGATAGCTATTTTTCGGTCCAAACATCACAAGTTCAGCGGCCAGCGGCTTTTGCTGACTAAGGGCCTGGCGGATGAAGCGCTGAAGTTCCGCCTGACGAATAACTTCCTGAATCGGGCGACCGGGAGAAGTCAAAGGCGAAATTCCAAACAGTTCGGTTGACGCGTTATTAAGACGAATAACACACTCATTTCTGTCGACCGCAACAATCCCTTCGATCATGCAGCCGAGAATCGCTTCGATTTCACCCCGCTGCTCAACTTCACGTTCAATCCGTTGTGCAAGTTCGACGGCCATCTGGTTCATGGCCGTTGCCAGACGACCGGTCTCCTGAGAGCCGGTGATTTGAAGCGGGGTCTCAAGTTCGCCACGTGAAAAGCGTTGTGCACCGGCAGTCATCAGCTCAAGCGGGCGACTGAGGCGTCGCGACAACCACCAACAGATGGGCGCCATGAGCAGCGCAATCAACAATCCGCCCAGCAACAGTTGTCGTTGAATCTCCCCAAGGGTGGCATCGATATCTGAAACAGGCAGGGCGGTACGGATACTCCCGACCAAGCGGCCATTATGCATAATAGGAACGGCGATATACATCAGCGATTGACCGAGGGTATTGCTAAACCGGACCGACATTCCCTGTCGCCCCATAAGTGCCTGTTTCACTTCAGGACGTTTTCGGTGATTGTCCATCAGGGCAGCATCTTCTTTGGAATCGGCCAGCACTTTGCCATCGGTACGGATAACCGTGATACGCGTCGCCGATTCCTCGCCCAATTTCCGGGTCAGCTCTTTAAGGCGTTCTGAACCGTTGTCATCAAACAGGCCCACAAGTTGAGGCTCAACCAGACGGACGCGAGCACTGAGGTCCGCAGCGGTCTGACGGTAATGAAAGCTGCGCAGCTCGCCCGAGATGTACCAGATCACCGCCAGCAGCACCAACAGGATCATCAGCAGGTAAGAGGGGTAGAGTTGCCAGACCAGACGTTGACGATTAAGTTTCACAGGTCCTCCCGAAATCGATAACCGACGCCCCGGA
>JAKIUS010000399.1 GCA_021647445.1 Geopsychrobacter sp.
TCATGCGCCTGCGGCCCGAACAAACTACCCAGGAATCATTTGCCAACGCCGTCCATCCAGACGACCAGCAGACCGTCATTGAACAATTGCGCCGAGGGATCGATCAGGGCAAGAGCTATGAAATTGAACATCGTCTGCTCTTCGACGATGGGACCCTGCGCTGGGTTTATACGATTGTCGAGCCTTCAATCGACGACGCTGGTCGGGTCATCAAGGTCTATGGCACAACCCAGGACATCACGCCACGCAAGCAGGCTGAAGTCGAACTGCGCAACAAAACCAATGAGCTACAAACCATTTTTGATTCAATCGGCGATGGGATTACGGTCTATGATCATGAGGGTCGCATCCAGCATCAGAACCTCATCAGCCCACAATTATTTCCACCCGGGACGCTCTTGAACAAATCCTGCCAGGATATCTTTCATCCCGATAGTCCAAGTATGCCCCAGGTATGCCCTGTCGAGAGAGCTCTCAAGGGAGAACGGGTCGATTCATCATTGATCATAGAGCGGGAAGGTCAGAAAAACTATCACTTGGAGGTAACCGCCACCCCAATCAAAGATACCCTCGGCGAGAAGAACCGTGCCCTGGTCTTTTTTCGTGATGTCACGGAAAAACGGTTACAGGAGCTGCACCTGATTCAGAGTGAAAAGATGTCGAGCATCGGTGTCCTCGCGACCGGCATCGCGCATGAAATCAACAATCCACTGACTTCGGTTGCGGGTTTTGCTGAAGCTCTGCAACGCCGTTTGCGCGAAGCACCAGACTTAAAATCAGATGAGCGCCTGGCGGACTTTCCGCATTATCTTGAGGTGATCGTTCGGGAGTCGTACCGTTGCAAAGGGATCATCGATAATCTACTGAGTTTCGGCCGAAAGTCAGATGGACTATCGGTCCAGGTCGATATCAATATGGCTCTTGTAGAAATCCTTGAACTTCTCAAGCATCAACCAAACTATCAGAAGGTTAAGATCGAAACGATCCTGCAACCAGGCCTTCCGCCAGTACTTGCCGATCCTTCTGGATTGCGTCAGGTCTTTATGAACCTGCTGGTCAATGCCTGCCAGGCCTTCGATGAGTCGGGCCTGATCGAGGTTACCACCGAAATCAGCGATACTAAGATGATCGCAATCAGCATCCGAGACAATGGCCGCGGAATGGCACCCAATATCCTTGAGCGGATCTGGGAGCCCTTCTTCACCACCAAAGAAGTGGGTAAAGGGGTCGGCCTCGGCTTGGCGCTGACCTACAATACCGTAAAACGCTACGGTGGGGAGATCCTTCTGGAGAGCCGGGTGGGTGAAGGTTCGCTGTTTACGGTATTGCTGCCAATCGATATGAGCGCTGCGTTTCATAAGAATCCCGCCTCGATCCCCTCTGTGGATTAAATGGTCAGTGTGGAGAATTGCCACAGCCATTTGAGCGCGTACTGAAGCTGGCTGATTAAAATGTGTCCAAATTCTCCCCATATCCCAGAGATACCTCAACACCGACCTCTCTCCTAACATACTGAAATCAAAAGACAAACCATTGTTCTATTCTGGCATTGCCATTGCAGTATACAAATTACCGTGGCGCATCAGACTGTGCGCGTAATTACCACTCAATAAAGGAGAAAGAAGATGGAAAAGAAGTTCGAAGTAGAGAGTGAAGAGATTGAAGTCAGCAACGAAGAGCCCCAGGTATTAGAAGAGATCCAAGTCGAAGAGCTCGCTATCGACGGCATCTGCGGGGTCTATTAAAGATGGCTGCGGCAGGCATCAAGCTGCATCCCGCCTGCCGCGTGCGGCAGGAAGAGTTCGGCCTCCTGTTTTACGATCTGCGGGGGCCGCGCCTTCTCTTTGCCGCAACCAAAGGTCTCCTTGCTGCAGACTATTTTGACGCGCTGCGGAGCAAGGATGACCTTCCGGCGGGATTAACCGTGCAGCAGAAAAACCTGCTGCAGAACTTTATTGCCAAACTGTTGGAAAGGGGGTTTCTCCGTGAGCAATCAGTATGTTGAGCGGGGCCTGCGCTCGCCGGTAAACCTGACGTGGGAAGTGACTCTGGCCTGCAACCTGCGCTGTCGTCACTGCCTTTCATCCTCTGCCGATCCGGCAGTCGGTGAACTCTCCACCACAGAAGCCCTTGCCCTGGTCGAAGAGCTGCATCAGGAGGGGGTCTTTCAGATCAACTTCGGTGGCGGTGAGCCGTTTATGCGGCCCGACTTCATGCAGATTCTCGATGCCTGCCATCAGCGACGCATTATGACCTGCATCTCGACCAACGGTACGCTCTTCACTCCTGAGCTGGTTGAACAGCTCTCGAAAACCAGCATGGTAGCGATTCAAGTCAGCTTAGATGGCGCCCAAAAAGCCACCTGCGAAGCAATCCGCGGTAAGGGCACCTATGATACGGCGCTCAGGGCTCTTGAACTGCTGTCCGCATCAAAAATCCCCACCAGTATTAACACCGTGCTGACCGCCGATAATGCCGACGAAATTGAAGATCTGCAGAAGCTGGCCACCCTGCTCGGCGTCACCTTGCGGGTCAGTCGCTTTCGACCTTCAGGCCGTGGTGCCGATAACTGGGAAGAGCTGCGGCCGACCCCCGCAAAGTTACTGAAGTTCTCTGCCTGGTTGTCCGACAACGAAAACATCCGCACCGGCGACAGTTTCTTCTCACTCACCAGCCAAGAACGTCAGGGGCTGGGGCTGAATCTCTGCGGAGCGGCAAAACTGACCTGCTGTGTCGGTCCGACCGGCAAGGTCTACCCTTGTGCCTTTTTGCAGAGTGATCGTTTCGAGGCGGGAGATCTGCGCCAGAACAGCTTTAAGGAGGTCTGGGATGATTCTGAGATTTTCACCTCCTTCCGTGACCTGCGGATCCATTCTTGCGAAGATTGTCAGCGTTTCGACCAGTGCCATGG
>JAKIUS010000400.1 GCA_021647445.1 Geopsychrobacter sp.
GCCATCATCCGTATCGAACAACTTTACCCCCTCGACACCAGCCAACTGCAAACCGTCCTCGACGGCTACCGTAAAAAAGTCGACTGTCGCTGGGTCCAGGAAGAGATCGCCAACGGTGGAGCCTGGCAGCATATCCGCGACGAATTGAGCGCTCAGCTCGCAAGACCCCTCAGCTATGTGGGCCGCAAGGTTGCGGCCAGCTCAGCCGTCGGCTCACACCGCATCCACAACCAGGAACAACAGCAGATCATAACCCAGGCCTTTTCGGGCTGAACAAAGGATAAACATTATGGAGATCAAGGTCCCGGAGATTGGTGAATCGATTGTCGAGGCGATCGTCGGCCAATGGCAAAAAAAGAATGGCGAACAGGTGCAGGTCGACGATCTGCTGGTCGAACTGGAGACAGATAAAATCAATATCGAGATCCTGGCTGAATGTGCCGGAATCCTGGAAACCCTGACCAGCGAGGGAGATACGGTCGCCATCGGTGCGGTATTGGGACGCATAAGCGAGGAGCCCGCAGCCAAACAAACAACCGCCGCTGCGTCGATAGCTTCTCTGCCCCCGGCGCAACCCGGCTTGCAACCAGCCATGAACCCGGCGGTCCCGAAACTGGCCGCGGCAAAAGGGCTTGATCCGGCCCAGGTCACCGGTACTGGTCGCGATGGACGGCTGCTGGTCGATGACTTAAAAGTGGCAGCGCAACCAGAGGCACCCAAACCCATGCCGCCAGTGGCTCCACCAATTGCCCCCCCCATAACAACCGCAGCAGTTAAGTCTGCGATTCCTCAAGGCACGCCCCACAAAGATGATCCGCGCAGTCGGCGCGTTGCCATGAGTCCAATCCGCAAGAAGATCGCTGCGCATCTCCTCGCGGCACGCCAGCAGACCGCCATGCTCACCACCTTCAACGAGGTTGACATGAAACGGCTGCTCGATCTGCGCAGCAACCACAAAGAGAGCTTCGCCAAAAAGCACGATGTCAAACTCGGACTCATGTCCTTCTTCGTCAAGGCCAGTATCGAAGCGCTTAAGGAATTCGAAGCGGTCAACGGCCAGATCGACGGCAATGACATCATCTATCAGGATTTTTATGACATCGGCATCGCCGTCGGTGGCAAACGCGGTCTGGTGGTCCCGATCCTGCGCGATGCGGACCAGATGAGCTTCGCAAAAATCGAAAAACAGATCCGCGATTTCGGCGAACGAGCCAACAGCGGCAAACTCAGTCTCGACGAGATTCGCGGCGGCAGCTTTACCATCAGTAATGGTGGTGTGTACGGTTCGCTGCTCTCGACCCCGATCCTTAATCCACCACAGAGCGCGGTACTCGGCATGCACGCCACCCAGCAAAGACCCGTAGTCGTCAACGGTGAAATTGTCATTCGACCGATGATGAATCTGGCCCTCTCTTACGATCACCGGATTATCGATGGTCGTGAAGCTGTCGGCTTTTTAAAGCGAATTAAAACCCTGCTCGAAGATCCAGAAGAGATGCTGCTGGAAATGTGAGGGGTGAGGAGTAAGGGGTGAGGGTGAAATCTAAACGCTCTAACCGTTTTTGATTTTGCGCCTCACACCTCACTCCTCACCTATCTACCCCCAAGGAGTGCGAAATGAGTGAACAAATCTATGACCTGCTGGTGATCGGAGCGGGACCGGGCGGCTATGTCGCGGCGATCCGTGGCGCACAACTCGGATTCAAAGTTGCCGTGGTCGAAAAACGTGCAACCCTGGGCGGCGTCTGTTTAAATGAAGGCTGCATCCCCAGCAAGGCCCTGCTCGAATCGAGCGAACAATTTTATAAACTTAACAACCATCTCGATGTACACGGCATCAGTTGCAGCAATGTCAGTTTCGATTTGCAGAAGCTGATGAACCGCAAAGAACAGATCGTGACCAAACTGACCGAGGGCATCGCCGGGCTCTTCAAGAAGAACAAGATCGACAGTTTTGCCGGGCGGGCGAAAATTCTGAAACCGGCAGAAGATCTGCAACAAATCGAAATCACTGGTGAAGCCCCTCGAACCCTTAGAGCCAGACGCCTGTTATTGGCGACCGGTAGCGAAGCGGTCGAACTGCCGCATCTCCCCTTTAACGGCACCGGCATCATCTCGGCACGCGAAGCGCTCTCGCTGTCAGAGGTACCGAAAAAGATGCTGGTGGTCGGCGGCGGCGTCATCGGCCTTGAGATGGGTTCGGTCTGGAGTCGCCTTGGAAGCCAAGTAACAGTGGTCGAAATGCTCCCACAACTGATCCCCGGCGCTGACCCACAGATCGCCAAGCTCCTGCAACGCAACCTGACCAAACAGGGGCTGGATATCCGTCTCAAGACCAAAGTCGAAGCCGCTGACAAAACAGATAGCGGCTACCGGGTCACACTTGCCGGCACCAAAGGCGAAGAGACCCTCGACTGCGAATTAATTCTGGTAGCAACCGGCCGCAGGGCGCAAACCGCGGGCCTTGGACTCGAAGCGGCCGGCCTCACTCCCGATCAACGAGGCTTTCTTAAGGTCGATGAAAACTACCAGACCAGCGTCCCCGGCATCTTTGCCGTCGGCGACCTGATCCCCGGGCCGATGCTGGCCCACAAGGCGAGTGACGAAGGGGTGGTCTGTGTCGAACGGATGGCCGGACAGTACGCCAGCCTTAATTATAATGCCATCCCGGCGGTCACCTACACCCAGCCCGAAGTCGCCAGCGTCGGGCGCAGCGAAGAGGGTCTCAAGAAAGATGGCATCCCCTTTGCCGCAGGCAAGTTCTACTTCGCCGCCAGCGGCCGCGCCCTGGCGATGGCCGAGAGCGAAGGATTCATCAAGGTGCTGGCCGACCCCGAGACCGGCCGGATCCACGGCATCCACATTATCGGCCCCCAGGCCTCTGAACTCATCGCCGAGGCGACA
>JAKIUS010000401.1 GCA_021647445.1 Geopsychrobacter sp.
CAAGGCGATGTTGGCGCGGTGATCGAGGCCTTGATTACCGATCATCAGGCGACCCTGCTCAGCCAGCAGGAGTCCTCGTCTTGAGCGAATCCTGGACGCTGCTGAAGCTGCTGCGCTGGACGACCGGTTTTTTTCGTGAAAAGGGGATCGACAACCCACGGCTTGATGCCGAACTCCTGATCGCCAGCGTGTTGGAACTCGATCGGGTCGGCCTCTATCTCAATTATGATCGACCGCTGGTGGCCGACGAGTTAGCCCGCATCAGACCGTTGGTTAAGCGCCGCGCCCAGCACGAACCGTTGCAGTATCTGCTAGGCAAAACCGAATTCTGGTCCCTTGACTTCAAGGTCTCGCCGGCGGTGCTTATTCCGCGGGCCGATACCGAAATTCTGCTGGAAGAGGCCTTGGAAAAAGCTACCGAATCAGGTGAACTGCTCGATATCGGGACCGGCAGCGGTGCAATTGCCATCAGTTTTGCCCATGAAAAAGAGCATTGGCAGGTCGCTGGGCTCGATATCTCGACAGCAGCACTTGAAATTGCCCAGGGGAATGCCCTGCGTCATGCTTTGGCATCCCGCTGTACCTTTATGGCCGGTGATCTCGCCTGTCTTCCCGAACGTGCTTATGATCTGGTGGTTTCGAACCCGCCCTACATCAGCACTTCGGAGTATGAGACGCTGATGCCTGAGGTGCGTGAGTATGAACCGGCCCAGGCGTTGCTTGCCGGGGAGGAGGGTCTCGACTGTTACCGTCTGCTGGCCGCGCAGGTTGAGAAGGTATTAAAGCCTGGGGGCTGGTTGTTGCTCGAAATCGGTTTTCGTCAACAGCATGCGGTTACTGATCTGTTGGTGAAGGCTGGCTTGACAGAGATCTATTGCCGACAGGATTACGCGGGGAACCCGCGGGTCGTCGGTGGCAGACGCGCTTTTTAGAAATAAGGGAAAGAATCTTTTGCATAAAATTGTTATCAAGGGGGGTGTTGCGCTCGCCGGAGAAGTTCAGGTCAGTGGTGCTAAGAACGCGGTACTGCCGCTACTGTTTGCGACCCTGTTATCGGCCGGCCAGAGTGAAATTTGCAACGTTCCGGCGCTCCGGGATATAGCGACCGCCGAGGCCTTACTGAACACGCTGGGTGCCACCACTCTGCGGGTCGATGATTGTTGCCGGATCGATGCCACAAAAATCCAGAGTATCGAGGCCCCTTATGACCTGGTGCGAACCATGCGTGCATCGGTGCTGGTACTTGGTCCGCTGTTGGCCCGCTGTGGCCACGCGCGGGTCAGCCTGCCCGGTGGTTGTGCCATCGGTGCGCGACCCATCGATCAGCATCTCAAGGGGTTTGAAGCCTTGGGGGCGAAGATCACCCTGGACCATGGTTATGTCGAAGCTCAGACCGAAGGGTTGCGCGGCGCCCATATCATGTTCGATATGCCGACTGTCGGCGGCACCGAGAACCTGTTGATGGCGACGGCACTGGCCGAAGGTGACTCGATCATTGAAAATGCCGCCCGTGAACCGGAGATTGTACAGCTCGCCGAGGCCTTAAATTCCATGGGTGCCAAGATCGAGGGTGCGGGCACGGCGCGTATCCATATTCAAGGAGTTAGTTCGCTGCAGCCGCTCAATATTTCGGTCATGCCTGATCGGATTGAGGCGGGCACCTTTATGATTGCGGCCGCCATGACCAAGGGCAATCTGTTGGTGCGTGGTGCCTGTCAGCAGGATCAAGAAGCTCTGGTGCAAAAAATGCTTGAGGCCGGGGTGTCGATTGACCCCGAGCAGGATGGATTGCGTGTCATTGGACCCCATCGGTTGACGCCGGTCGACATCCGGACCTCCGCCTTCCCCGGTTTCCCGACCGATATGCAGGCCCAGTTTATGGCGATGATGGCGCTGGCCGATGGCACCAGTCGGGTTTCGGAGAATGTGTTTGAAAATCGTTTCATGCATGTGTGTGAACTGCAGCGTCTTGGGGCCGATATCAGCATCGATGGTCATAGTGCGGTTATTCACGGGGTCAAGCAATTACGTGGCGCGCCGGTGATGGCGACCGATCTGCGTGCCAGTGCCTGCTTAATTCTTGCTGGACTGGCGGCTGAAAATACCACCGAAGTGTCGCGGATTTATCATCTTGATCGCGGCTATGAACGGATCGAAGAAAAACTGGCGGGACTCGGTGCCAATATCGAACGTGTCCCTGAATAGATTGAGCTAAGCAATTTATGTTGCAAGGATAAACCTATGAGTGACTGGATCACCTTTGCCCTGCCCAAGGGGCGGATTCTTGAAGATTCAATGGATCTGTTCGGTAAGATCGGCATCACCTGCACCGAAATGAAGGAGAAGAGCCGCAAACTGGTCTTCGAAAATTCTGAACACAAATTTCGTTTCATGGCGGTGCGTGCTACCGACGTTCCGACTTACGTCGAATATGGCTGCGCCGATCTCGGTGTGGTCGGCAAGGATACCCTGCTCGAACAGGGGAAGGATCTCTACGAGCCGGTCGACATGAAATTCGGTTATTGCCGGTTGGTGGTTGCCGAGCCGAAGAATCTGCAGGGGGATGATAATCCTCTAAACTGGTCGAATATCCGCGTGGCGACCAAATATCCCAATATTACCGAACGCTACTTTGCCGAAAAGGGTGTGCAAGTCGAATTGATCAAACTCTATGGTTCGATTGAGTTGGCTCCTTTGGTCGGCTTGTCGGAGCGGATTGTCGATCTGGTCTCGACCGGCGGCACCTTGAAGGCCAATGGTATGGTCGAGGTCGAAACCATCGCTGAAATCACCAGTCGACTCATCGTCAACCGCGCCAGCCTCAAGACCAAGCATCAGCGCATCGGCAAGATTATTGCGGATCTGGAAAAGGTTGTCGGCGACGAAGTGCGCATATCGCAGTAG
>JAKIUS010000402.1 GCA_021647445.1 Geopsychrobacter sp.
TGACCTCTTCGGACTTGGAGGCTTCTCTTGATATTGATAGGACTCATGATGTCATTGATGAGGCCTCTGAGCTTAGCGTTGAAAAGGCTACAGTTTTAGAGCAATTAAATTGCCTGTTGGCCTCTATTCAGAGAAGGAGAGGGGATGTTTAAGGAGATACTTAAAAAGATGGTTGTTGACGCACCGGGTGGCGTTGGAGCTGTGTTGATGGGCTATGATGGCATAGCTATCGACCAGTATCTGCCCGACATGGGTGATATAGACTTGCAACTTGTTGCGATTGAATATTCAAATATCGTCAAAGAGATCCGTCGCACGGCAGAGATTTTAGGTACCGGTTCCTTGCAGGAAGTTACAATCAAGACCGAACGTTTATATGTTATTGTCCATGCATTAACCGATGAATATTTTGTTGCTCTGACCCTGGAACGTGATGGCAATTTGGGCAAGGGGCGTTACTTGATTATGCGTGAATCTCCCGCACTTTGTCAGGCGCTGATTTAGCATGAAACTTCTTCTCATTAACGGGCCTAACCTCAACCTCTTAGGGACGCGTGAGCCAGAAATTTATGGAGGGCAGACCCTTGCAGAGGTTGTCCATAAGCTCGCTTGTGCTGCCGCCAAACGTAAGATTGATTTACTTCATTTTCAGTCGAATCATGAAGGTGAGCTGATCGACAAGATTCACCAGGCAAAATCTGATGGCGTGGCAGGTATAATTATAAATCCTGGCGGGCTGACCCATAGTAGCGTCTCTCTGCGCGATGCGATCAGTGGGGTTGGATTGCCGACCATTGAAGTTCATCTGTCTAATATTCACGCCCGTGAAAGCTTTCGTCAAACCTCTTTGATTGCTGGCGTTGCGCTTGGGCAGATTTCAGGTTTGGGTAGCAAGGGGTATGAGTTGGCCTTGATGGCGCTCGATTCTTACTTGAGACCCGTATGATCAAGAAAATGAATCCCTATTGTGCAAAAGTGCTCGGGGATCTTTCATTGGATGTACTTGTTTTTTTTGATCTCAAAAATATTCGTTATTGTACTGGCTTCACTGGCTCTGATGGGGTCTACGCTTTAAGTCAGACCAAAGACTGGTTTCTCTGCGACTCTCGTTATCGGGAACAGGCCCGCCTGCAGGTGGCTGCTTCCGAATTGATTTGTTATCAAAGTAAGTTTGATTCTGTCGTTGAACTTTTAAGAAGTTCGGGCTTCTCACGGGTCGGTTTTGAGGCTGACAGGGTAAGTATTTCACAATTGCAGGAAGTGACTCAGAGATCTTCAGGACAGCTGACCTGGGTTCCTGTTACAGATGAGATCAGGTCCTTGCGTGGCGTGAAGACCTCGTCTGAAATAGCGTTGCTGCAACGTGCCGCTGATTTAAATGCCGAAGCATTTTCTCAAATTGTCGGGTTGATCAAACCTGGAGTTAGCGAAGAGAAGATTGCGCTCGAGTTAGAATTCGCGTTGCGACGCTTGGGTGGTGAAGATCGGGCCTTCGATTTTATTGTTGCATCGGGTTCGCGCGGTGCCTTGCCTCATGGTGTTGCCTCTGAGCGTCCTATTGAGTCTGGAGAGTTAGTGACCATAGATTTCGGGACGCGTGTCGCAGGTTACCATTCGGATGAAACCGTCACTATCGGAGTCGGCGAAGTTCCCAACGATTTACGCCAGATATTCGATGTCGTGTTGGAAGCTCATGATCTGGCCATTACTCACGCTAGGCCAGGTGTTGTGCTTGCCGATCTGGACGCGATTGCCCGTCAGTATATAGAAAAAGCGGGGTACGGTGACTATTTTGGACATGGATTAGGGCACGGAGTCGGTTTGGATATCCACGAATATCCGACTGTTTCCGGTCGGTGTAAGGATAAGCTTGAGCAAGGTATGGTTATCACCATTGAACCAGGCATCTACCTGCCGGATCGAGGCGGGGTGAGAATTGAAGATACCATCGTAATAACAACAAACGGTTGTCGTACTCTTACGAGTATTCCCAAAAAATATCGTGCCCTGAATTAATCGGGCTCCTCCGGACTCTTTCCGGTATCGCAATATGTAAGGAGAAAAAAGTGGAAATTAAGGATCTGAAATTACTTATAAAGATGATGACTGACACTGACATTTCCGAGTTCCGTATGGAAAATAAGGAAGAAAAGATTGTCATCAAACGCGGGCCTGAAAAAGAGTATGTGCAGATTGGGGCTCCGGTCGTTGCGCAGCCTGCGGTTGTAAGTGCTCCCGTTGTGGCTGCATCGGCAACGCCTCAAACAATATCTGATGACACTTTGGCCGCTGCCGTTAACGATAAGTATGAGCAGATTCCTTCTCCCATCGTTGGCACCATGTATCAAAAACCTGCCCCTGATGCCGATGTTTTCATCAAGGTCGGTGATGTCGTCGAAGTTGGTCAAACCTTATGTTTGGTCGAGGCCATGAAGCTGTTCAACGAAATTGAGGCTGAGTTCAAATGCAAGATTATTGAAATTCTCAAAGATGATGCGACGCCTGTTGAATACGGTGAGGCTCTGTTTCTGGTTGAACGTCTTTAGCCCTGTGTAGTGGACAAGCTGTTTTTGCACTCTCTAAATAGGTTGATTGATGAGAGGCAGGGAACCTAACTCAGGAGCAAATTATTATGTTTCATAAAATTCTAATCGCGAATCGTGGCGAAATTGCGGTCCGTATCATTCGCGCTTGTAAAGAACTTGGCATTAAAACGGTTGCCGTTCATTCTGATGTTGATGCCGATGCACTCCATGTAAGTTTTGCCGATGAGAGTGTCTGTATCGGCCCTGCTGCCAGCGCCAAAAGCTATCTCAATATGAAGGCTATTATCAGTGCCGCTGAAATGGCCGATGCTGATGCCATTCACCCAGGCTACGGATTTCTTTCTGAGAATGCTGAA
>JAKIUS010000403.1 GCA_021647445.1 Geopsychrobacter sp.
CCGCATGCGTAAGCTTTATCTGGACTCCCATGACCGTAAGTCGATGGGAAAGAAAACATAGTTCAGCCAGCAGGTCTAAAATGAAATAAAAAAGGCCGGGCGGCAAACGTCCGGCCTTTTTTTGCTAAAATTAAGCCCGATCACTGTTTGGTTGAATTTTTTACAAGCAGCCTATAGGACTATCAAGGACTGGCTGCAAGGGAGTAATAGCTGTGCAGCAGATGCGTCTATGGTCGGCAAAAGGTGAGTTGAAATCGGTTCGGCGGACTGGCCCGGAAGTTCGAGAACTGCTTCTGGCGGCTCGGAAATTGCCCGAGGTTCATCTGTATCCCCGTTCGGACGGACCGGGTTCTTCGCAGGACCTGTCCCAGTTTGCCGCCATGGGGCATCGTCTGCCTGCGACCAGGGTCGATTTTAGTGATCCAGCCTGGGTATGGTCGCGGGGCTGTCTGCGTACACCGGGAGCTTGTATCGATGGCGAGCCGATTATCTTTCGAGCCCGGCCGAGTGAGGGTCCGTTAGCTACAGAATATTATGCACCTGATTTTCATGCCGCTCCGCTCAAGCAGCGCCAGTTGGTTGTCGGAAGAAGTGAGTTTTTCGTAAATAATATTCTGCATCAGTTTGGTCTTGAAGGGGTGCGGATTGATGCGGACCCGATGCCTGCAATTTATCGCGGTACCGGTCTTGGCGGTTCAAATTTGGCCCATCTGGCCGCCATGATCCTCGGTTCAGCGCTTGCCGGTGTCGATCTTTCGCAGGGGCAGATTTATGTGAGTGCAACCCAGTTGGAAAATCAATTCGGGGTGCACGTGAATGACCGGGCTGAGGTCAGTTACGGCGTCAGCCTGACCGGTGGTCAAGAGGCGCTGGCTACACTGCAGGGTGGTTTTTACGATAACGTTCATCTGCCTTGGTTTAATGGTCCTTTTTCGGTGGTGAGTCGGCCCTTGTTGTCGGTTGTAGACTATGCTGCAGCACGTCAGCATTTGTTGCTGGTTAATGTAGGGCGTCGTCGTGCGCCCGGTGTTAGTAGCTCGGCAATCAATAATATCTGGATGGCGGGCTGGCGAGATCCTGAGGGCGCGGCGCGGCATGCAGAGAAGCCATTACTCGCTTATCGCGCCGCCGAGGCTTTACGCCTGCAGGATTGGGCACTCTACGCAGAGTTGGTTGGCGATTATCGGCGCTTACGTGCCCACATGTGTCCGGACTATTTGGCCGGGCAGGATGAACTGGCGCAGCTTTGCCATGACGTTCATGCGGAATTTTTTCCCCTGGGAGCGGGGACCGGAACCTGTCTGGTGGTTGCCGCACAGGCCGATTCGATAAGTGAAGTTGCGGATCATTTTGCCGCTAGCGTCGATGCGCACAGCGGACGGATGGCGCTCCCCTTTGCGATTCGCGACAAGGGGGTTGAATTTTTCGGTTTTAGCGAGAATGGCCTGCAGTTGCCCGCTGAGGCCGAACTTCTTTAGAGCTTGAGGCGTTTGATCTTCTCGACCAGAGTTGTGCGGTTGATGCCGAGCAGTTCCGCAGCCCTTGCTTTGACGCCAGAGGTACGCGACATCGCCTGGCTGATCATCTGGCGTTCGATTGTGGCAATTACCGCCGGCATGTTCACACCCTCTTGCGGGAGTAGAGTGGCAGGGGGCTGCAGGCTTTCGCTGGCCGCGACATCGGGAGGCAGGTCACTTAGTTCGATGATCTCGCCATCGGCGAGTGTAACGGTCCTTTCAATGACATTTTCCATTTCGCGTACATTGCCCGGCCAGTGATAGGCTTCAATCGCCTGTAGTGCCTCTTTATTGATCGGCATCAGGGGTCGTTTCATTTCGAGGCAGATTTTTTCGAGAAAATGCCGGGCGAGCAGGGGGATGTCGCCGCTCCGTTCGTTGAGCGGTGGCAGGGTGATGGGAATGACGTTGAGCCGGTAGTAGAGATCTTCGCGGAAGTTCCCCTTGGAGATCTCTTTACCGATGTCGGCGTTGGTCGCTGAAATCAGGCGCACATTCATACGTATTTTATTGCTCGAGCCGACGCGTTCGAATTCGTATTCCTGAAGTACACGCAACAGTTTCATCTGTAATTGAAGTGGCATGTTGCCGATTTCGTCCAGAAAAATCGTCCCGCCGTTGGCCACCTCGAATTTGCCCCGTTTGTCGGCGATGGCGCTGGTGAAGGCTCCCTTGACGTGCCCGAAAAGCTCAGATTCAAGCAGGTCGGCCGGAATCGCACCGCAGTTGATCGCCATAAACGGCTTTTCGCTTCGGTGGCTGTTGTAGTGGATCGCCTTTGCAACCAGTTCTTTGCCGGTGCCCGACGCGCCAAGAATCAGGATGGTCGAATCAGTGGCTGCGACCTTCTCCATGCGTGAGAAGACCTTTTGCATCGACAGGCTGTTGCCGATGATGTTGTCGAAACGATAACGACCGTGGAGTTGCTGTCTGAGGTAGAGGTTTTCGGCGAGCAGTTGATTCTTTTCAAGGGCTTTGGCGACTTGAAGTTTGAGCTTTTCAAAGTTGAAGGGTTTGGTGACGTAGTCGAAGGCCCCTTCCTTCATCGCTTCGACGGCTGTTTCGGCCGAAGCGTTGCCGGTAATCAGAATGAAACAGGTGCGCGGGGAGACCTCCTTGACCTTCTTGAGGATGTCGATGCCGCTGATGCCGGGCAGGAACAGGTCGCTGATAATCAGCTCGAAGTTTTGCGGCAACATTTCAAGGGCTGCTTCGCCGCTGTGGGTCGAGGAGACAGTGTAGCCGACCTGACGCAGCAAGGTTGAGAGCGCGAGACAGCTCTCTTTTTCATCGTCGATCAATAGTATACTGGCAGATTGAGGCATGGGATCTCCAGCGTCAGAGGATTAACGCGACCTTAGCATGTCAATCCTTCCGATGCAATG
>JAKIUS010000404.1 GCA_021647445.1 Geopsychrobacter sp.
CTTCTCGGTTGCTGTTTGCTTCTGCAAGTTCTTGGGTTCGTTCAGCGACTTTTTGCTCAAGGGTCTGATTCATCTCGATCAGTTGGCGGTTACGATTTGAAATCTGGCGAAAGAGGTTATTGAGGGCGGTCAGCAGGGACCCGGTTGATTTATTAATCTCTCTGGTCTCTATTTCGTAGGCCTGTTCTGCACTCTTTCCCGCCTCAATGGCGGCTATCTGGAGTGAGAGGCATTTATCAGAACCGAGCAGGTGGTAGGCCAGCCAGTTGTTGAGAAATTCGAACAGGGTTTGTCCTGGGTCATCGTCATTAAGCCCCTGTTCCTGCTGCAAAAAGTTGATCTCCTTTTGCATAAAGACGATCTCCTGCAGAAAATCCTCATGTTCTTTGATGTGGCGATCACGGTGACGCTTGTCGATGGCATGGCTGACCATCAGTTTTTCTTCTTCTTGAAAATGACGTTCTGTATAGGTTATAAGTTTGCTGAAGAGCTCAGTGAGGTCACCGGACTTAAGTTTGTTTTGAGCCAGTAAATCGCCGAATTGATTAACGATGTCGACCAGTTGACGATGCTGCTTATCAACTTCGGGGAGCCCCGTTTCAAAGTTTTGGTCCCAGCAAAAAACATGCATCGCTACAACCTCGCTGTTGTCGTTCCGTCAACCGAAAAGGTAAGAATAGGGAGTTTTTAGAGTTAATGCTCCTCCTTTTGATTCCCTTTATATAATCTGCCAGAAAAACCCCTATTGTACAACCAGTTGACCGGAAAAGTCGCAATTTGCGCGGTCGTTTTACGCCATTTGCTTATTCTTTAAGAAAGATTAACGCAGGTCGATCCGATTATCATAGAAAGTGCTGCCGCCACCGAGATCGGTAAGTCGTTGCGAGGTTAAGGCGTTGACTGTACGTTTTCCTGGGGCAAATTCGATCCACCAGACCCCTTCGGCAACCGCGATCCCCACAGGGACGTTGTTGTCGATCTGAAGATAAAATTCAACTTCTCCTTGATCATTGAAGGCCGTGACCCGGCTATGTTCCTCCAGTCCGCGGCTCAATGCTTCTACGGGGTTGACCTTTAAGCACATGCGTTTCTCGCGGAGATCATCGCGTTCGGAAAATGTGGAATTAAGGGTCTTTAGTGCAGGTGCCGTGACCAGTTGCAGGGGAAAACGATCTTTTATTATTGGCAGATAGCAGGGTAGTTTAAATTTCAGGGTCAGATTGAGAATTTCAATGCGACCAGAGGGGGTTGCGTAGCCTTGTGATGTTGGCGGGGTTAATTCTGCAGGTAGACCGTCATTGAAGGACTGTTTGTCAATCCCTTGCCACCAGTTGTTACTGGTCTCACATAGTTGTGCGATCAGTTCGTTGGCACTCAACTGGAAATAAGGTTCATTGTAACCCATGGCTGTCGCGAGCAGGGCAAAGAGTTCGCGGTTCGATTTACTCTGACCCTGTGGCGGAATCAGTGGGCGGGTGCGTTGCACGCTGTAACTGCCGTAGGCCCGGTAGATATCGCTGGTTTCAAGCGAGGTGGTGGCGGGTAGCACCAGATCGGCATAGCGGGCGCTGTCGGTCATGAAGCGTTCATGGACCACCGTAAATAAGTCCTCGCGAGCTAGGCCTTCCAGAACAAGATTTTGATCCGGGGCCACCGCCGCCGGGTTGGAATGGTAGATAAAAAGACTCTTGATCGGTGGATCTTCTGTCTGGGTCAATGCCTCGCCGAGGCGACTCATGTTGATTGTGCGCGGCTTCCCCTTAAGAAAGTCAGGTCGTTCGATCAACGCCATGTCGAATGCGGCCCCGCTACTGGTGCCGACAAAACAGCCGCCGCCTTTTTTGGCCCAGGCACCGACCAACGCTGGCAGCGCAACGATGCTGCGCACCGACATGGCACCGTTGGTATAGCGCGACAGGCCGCCACCAATACTGATAAAGGGAGCGTCAGCAGCGGCAAAGTCTCTTGCCATTTTGGTGATGACCTGTGGAGAGAGCCCGGTTATACGGCTGACTTTCTCCGGGTTATAGTCGGGCAAAATCTGCGCTTTTAGCTCTTTAAAGCCAACAACCTGGGTCGCGAGAAACTTCTCATCGCAGAGATTGTCACGCACCAGGATATGCATCAGCCCTAGGGACAGAGCGCCGTCACTGCCAGGTTGTACTAAGAAATTTTTCTCGGCGACGGCACAGGTCTGATTAGGATAGAGATCGATGGTCCAGACCTTGGCCCCTTTTTTCTTTGCCTGGCGGACAAGGTGCAGAAAATGGAGATTGGTTGCGGCTGCGTTACTGCCCCAGAGGATGATCAGGTCGCTGTGAAGAACCTGGTTAGGAGAGGGCGCTGGCGTCTCGCCCATTACCGCTTGCCAGCCGACTCCCTTGGCGGGCGTGCAGATTCCGCGCTCAAGCAGAGAGGCCCCCATGCGGTGGAAAAACGGGTGTCCGGCGTTGCGCTGGATGATCCCCATGGTTCCGGCGTAAGAGTAGGGAAGGATCGCCTGCGGACCGAATTCTGCGATGATTTTGCGCCAGCGGTTCGCGATCTGGTCGATCGCTTCGGGCCAGGAGATGGGGCGGAATTCTCCTTGTCCCTTCTTGCCGCAGCGCAGCAGGGGTTCGGTAAGACGGCGCGGCGAATGAACGGTCTTTTCGTAATGGTTCATCTTGGCGCAGAGCGTGCCACGACTAAAGGGATGTTCCGGGTCGCCTTTGACGCTGAGAACCCGTTCATCTTCGACCTCGACCAGCAGACCGCAACTGTCGGGACAGTCGTAGGGACAAACAGAGCGTTGGATGTGTGTTGGCATGATCCTCAGCCTCCCGCCTTCTTGGCCTGATAGCCTCTTTTCCCCAACTCTTCGATCAGGAGATCGCGTTGATCG
>JAKIUS010000405.1 GCA_021647445.1 Geopsychrobacter sp.
GATGACAATGCTTGAAGGGATTGTCGCAAAGGAACCCTCCAATCGGAACGCCTGGGTGCAGTTAGGCAATGCCTATTTTGATGCAAATAAACCGATGAAATCGATAGATGCTTACGATAAGGCCCTGGCGATCGATGGTAACGATCCCAATGTTCTTACCGATCAGGGGATCATGTTCCGTAAGGTCGGTTGGTTCGATAAGGCGATCAAGGCCTTTGAAAAAGCATCGAAGGTTGATCCTTCTCACGCCCAATCGCTGTTTAATCTGGGTGTTGTTTATCGCTATGATCTGCAGGATTTCCCAAAGGCCAAGCAGACATGGGAACGCTATCTTCAGATTAATCCTTCGGGTGGTGGTGCGCCTCAGGTGCGCTCTGAGCTAGATTATATTAAAAACCACCCGACACCGGGTTCCAACTGATTCAATTCTCCTAAACGGCCAGCCTGCTTGACAGGTTGGCCGTCTCTTTTTCCGCCTTTTCTTTTCATTGCGTGGAAAGATTCCTGTCATGCTAATCCGATTTGTCTGTACTCTGTTTTTACTGAGCCTCCTTACTTCCTGCAGTTCGGTCTCGCAACAGAACGACCTTGTTCTGCGTGGCACAATTCATTGGCAGGGGGAAGTCCGCGTGCATGGAGATCTTGTGCTTGAGGCGGGTTCTAAGCTGATTATTGCGCCGGGGACTCAGGTTGTTTTTGAAGACCCGCGTGCGGGTGAAGATCTCTATCAGGAACATCCTAATTTTATCGGTAGTGAACTGATTGTGCGCGGTCGGCTGCTTGCCAGGGGGACGGCCGCGCAACCAATCGTATTTCGTTCTTACAATTCGCAGGGTAAAGCAGGCAGCTGGGGAGGGATTAATATTGAAGCTTCCTCTGGAGTGCTTTTCTCTTATTGTCGATTCGAACAGGCGGATAGCGCCATTCATTCCAGAAAATCGATGGTCATCGTTAAGAATTCCACCTTCCGTAATAATCTTGTCGGCTTACGTTTTCATGATAGTGATTTGCTGGCCGAAAATAACCTCTTTGAAGAGAATGGCACCGCGATCCGTTTTCATTTCGGTTCGCCGGTTATCCGTAATAACGAAATTCGTCACAATCAGAAGGGCTTGTTCATTTCGGAACATCCTCAGGATTATCTGATCGAAAATAATAATTTTATCGATAACCTGTCTTATCAGGTCAGTCTTGGAGAGGGGGTTCGTCAAGCCGTTGATTTGCGCAACAACTATTGGAGTGAAGGAACCTCTGCTGAGTTGGAAGCACATTTTTTTGATGGTCGTGTCGATGACTGGCTGGGGAAAATTGAATATCAACCCCGGCGGTTAGATCCGGTCGTTTTGGAGTTTTGATGATGACATATTTAAGTAAACGCTGGATTGAGCGTACCCATGATAATGCCGCTGTTGGTATTCTTGAAACCACGCTTGGCATCATGCCTCTTACTTCCCGTGCCTTGGCCAATCGTGGGTTTTCGAGCGCAGAGGCTGCAGATGATTTTCTCCGCTCAAAATTAGGCGCGTTGCCCGATCCTGACTTGTTGCCTGCTATGGCGATTGCGGTTGATCGCCTCAGCGAAGCCCTCTCTAGGGGGGAGAAAATTGCCGTTCACGGTGATTATGATGTCGATGGGATTACCGGCACCAGTCTGTTGGTTGAGTCACTACGCGCCTTTGGCGGTCAGGTAGAGTTCTATATCCCTTCGCGGCTCAAGGATGGCTATGGTCTGTCAGCGGAAGCGATCAGGAAGACTGCCAAAGCGAGATGCACACTGATTGTGACGGTCGATTGCGGTGTTTCGGCCCTTGCCGAAGCGGACTTGGCGAAAAGCCTTGGTCTCGATCTGATCATTACCGATCATCATCAACCGCCGGAGGTGTTGCCAGATTGTTTAGCCTTGGTGAATCCACACCTTCCGCAAAATCGTTTCCCCTGGCCCGATCTTGCCGGTGTCGGTGTCGCTTTTTTCCTCATGTTGAGTTTGCGCCGTCGCTTGCGTGAACAGGGTTTGTTCTCGAATCTACCCGAGCCTGATCTAAAAGAAGTCCTTGATCTTGTGGCCCTTGGTACCATTGCCGATATGGTGCCCTTAGGCGGCGTTAATCGGATGCTGGTCCGTTCTGGTTTGCAACGTTTGGATCAGGCGAGTCGGCCGGGGATCTTCGCGCTTAAGCAGGTCGCCGATGTCAAAAAGGTCAGCTGTGGAAGTGTCGGTTTTCGTCTGGCCCCGCGCTTAAACGCTGCTGGACGTCTTAAGGACGCGACTCTGGGGGTTCAATTGCTTCTTTCTGAAGGAGCAAGGTCTGTTGAAGAGTTGGCGCGCGAGTTGGATCGTTGTAATCGCGAAAGGCAACAGCTCGAAGAACAAACCTTAAACGAAGCAGTGGCTATGGTCGAGGCGGGGGGCTGTGGTGAGCACTGTCTGGTGTTAGCCTCTGAGGGCTGGCATGCTGGTGTGATCGGGATTGTTGCTAGTCGTCTGGTTGAACGTTACTACCGACCCACCGTGATGATCGCTCTCGCTGATGGGCTCGGCAAGGGGTCAGCGCGTTCGGTTTTTGGCTTTAATCTCTTCTCTGCCTTGGGGCGTGCGTCTGGTTCTCTTAAAAGTCATGGCGGACACGCCGCCGCTGCCGGGCTCTCTTTGTCTGCCGATTTGGTCGATGCCTTTCGTCAGGATTTTGAGCAGGTTGCGGCGGCTGAGTTGACTGCTGCCGATTTGGTCCCACGGTTTGAACATGATGGCAAAGTTCTTCTTGCAGAGTTGACTATGCCTGCGGTGCATCAACTTTCTTGAAACCCCAGACAAGGGCCGCATCGTTCTGGATGGCGAAGAGGTCATCGTGCGCAAGGATCGCCGCGGCCGCCTGCTGGGT
>JAKIUS010000406.1 GCA_021647445.1 Geopsychrobacter sp.
GCTTCTAAGGGTGCACGCCCCGAATAAAATTCGGCCGGGTCGTAACCGAAGACAGAGAGGTTCGCGACATCGCTGCCGGGATGAAACCCCGCCGGGACCGTATCGGCCAGGCCCAGCGTGCCGGCATTCGCCAGCCGATCCATGTTTGGCGTATGCGCCTTCTGCAGTGGCGTCAAACCATCCAGAATCTCAATCGGCTCATCGGCCATACCATCGCCCAAAAGTATCAGATATTTCATTTATTCTGCCTGTTTGGTTATAAAAATTTCACCAGCAGCCGGTCAGACGATCCACGAACTAGAGCTTAACCGCGCGGATGAAACTGCTGATGAATCTGTTTCATACGTTCACGCATCACATGGGTATAAATCTGCGTGGTCGAAATGTCGGCGTGCCCCAACATCACCTGTACTGCCCTGAGGTCTGCTCCGTTCTCGAGCAGATGGGTCGCAAACGAGTGCCGTAGCATATGCGGGTAAATTTTGAAGTCGATCCCGGCCAACTGAGCATTACGGCGCAAGATTTTCCAGAAACCCTGTCTGCTCAAACCACCGCCGCGTCGATTCAAAAATAGAAAGGCGCAGCCGACTTTTGGCTTGAAGAGCTCACGACCGTCGGCAAGATACTCTTCAAGAGCGCTCAATGCAACCTCTCCCAGCGGCACCAGCCTTTGCTTGCTCCCCTTGCCAAAAGCTGAAAGGCACCCAATATCGCGATTAATGTCAGCCAGGCCCAAACCGACAAGTTCTGAAACCCGCAGTCCGGTAGCGTACAGGACTTCGAGCATCGCCCGATCACGCAGCGCTAAGGGATCAGTTCCGCTCGGGGCCGCGAGCAGGGATTCAACCTCCGGCTGCGAAAGAAAATGGGGCAGAGCACGAAGAGTTTTCGGCGATTTCAGCAACAGGGTCGGGTCACCCCCGGCATGCTTTTCTCTCAACAAGAAACGATGAAAACTACGCATGGCACTCAAAACCCGCGCCCGACTGCGTGGTCCAAGTCCCTGTTCTTTTAAAGTCGCAAGATAGTCCAGAACCTCAGCCTGGCCGATCTTAACGACACTGGTTATGCCCCGACTGAGCAGATAGTCGAGGTATAGCCGCAAATCTCGTCCATAGGCCTCAAGGGTGTTTTTCGCCAGACCTTTCTCAACAACCAGATAATTCATATAAACATCGAGATATGAGTCCATAACTTAAGTCTATGCGCAGACTATTTATCGAGACAGCGCAGAAGCTCCTCTTCGATTTTCTGCAATTTTTCAGGCTGGCCGATCTTCTGGCCGAAAATATCCGAGACATAAAAAACATCAGCGATCTGATCGACCTTGGTTGAAATTTTCGAGACCGCAATATAAAGACCAAGCTTGGTCAGGGTGCGCGTAATATCATGCAATAAACCGATACGATCATGAGCATAGATATCGACAACCGTGTATTGATCTGAAACATCATTCGAGAGAGCAACCCGACTCGGCCGCAGTGGTTTCTCACGCGTCACCATAAAGCTCGGGGTCCTTTGACGCTCAAGCAGATCATCTACAAACAGGCGACCTTCGACCACTGCGGTCAGATCCTTTTCGATCCGCTGCCATTTTGAATCATTCTCGACCGCCTCTTCGGTCGCGCTCGTAACCTGCAAGACATCGAGGACCAGGCCATTTTTACGGGTATGAATCTGCGCCCCGAGGATATTGATGGCATGAGCCGCCATGACCCCGGCAATATGCGAAAAAAGTCCCGGAGAATCAAGAGTAGCAAGGGTCAACTCGGTGTAGTTATGCTCGGGGTGCTGTTCGACCTCAAGCGCCAGTGCAGCCTTACCACGCCCCAGCGAGAGTTGCAGATGCTGAATTATCTCCCAGGAGTGATAACTGAGCATATAGCGGGTACTTAGATTGGCAAGACAACGATTGACCCGTGATTCCGGAAAATCCTCCAACAGCGAGGTCTTTACCTTCCGTTTGCGATTACGGACTTTCTCGGAACGTTTTTCTTGAAAGAAATCGCCTTTTTCCAACAGATCATAGGTCTTTTCGTAGAGTTCCTGCAGCAGTTGCCCCTTCCACTCACTCCAGACATCAGGTCCGACCGAACGGACATCGGCAAAGGTCAGCAGATAGAGCATTTTGAGATTTTCACTCATCTCCATCTGCGTAGCAAAATCAGAGATGGTACGCTGATCATTCAGATCACGCCGCTGGGAGATATGCACCATGTTCAGATGATTCTGAACCAGAAATTGTAAACGTTTGCGGTCTTCACGATTCAACCCTATGCGCCGTGCAATGGTCGGGATCATCGATGCCCCCTGACTCGAATGATCCTTCCCCTCTCCCTTACCGATATCGTGAAACAGGACCGCCAGCAGCAACAGTTCACGCTTTTCAACATCCTTCGCCAGGTGCGCGAGCAGCGGATATTCGTTGTCGTATTCGCCATCCCACAACCGGCAGGTCTCTTCAACAGCAAAAAGGCTATGAATATCCACCGTATAAATATGGTAAAGGTCAAATTGAACCTTACAGAAGATACGCTTGAACTCAGGGATAAAATGATTCAGCAGATGCAAATGATGCATCTGTCGCAGGGTTCTGCCGACCCCCCTGGGGTGACGCAGAATCCGCATAAACGATTCATTTATCTCCTTTGAACGCCGCACCCGGTCATTGATCAAATTTAAATTATCGCGAATCTGCAACTTCAGCGGCACGCTCAACTCGGCCTCATGCTTCTGGGCCAATTCAAAAGCACGCATGATCAGGACTGGGTTTTCACGCAGCGCCTGTTCTGAATCAAGGCGTATTTCGCCGCGCAGGATCGTGAAGCCATCTTCAAGGTTACGTCGAATAAAGAAACCGAGCACACCCCGCT
>JAKIUS010000407.1 GCA_021647445.1 Geopsychrobacter sp.
AACAAACTTGGCATCGTCAACCTGCCCTATGTGGTCGATACTTTTGATAAGCTGGAGAAGTTCCGCACGACCCCCGAGCTCTGGACGCCGTTCAGCAACAGCGCTCAGGCCGCCGGTCTGATGGTAACCGACATTACCGGTTATGGCCAGTACGGCTGGGCGACCACCACCCCGGTGCGCACCCTGGCTGATGCCAAAGGTGTGAACTTCCGTATCGCTCAGGCTCCGGTCAATATCGACCTGTATAAAGCCTGGGACTACAAGTTTACTGTCCTGCCTTGGCCGGATGTTCCGCAGGCGCTGCAAACCGGGGTTATCAACGGCCTCGATCATACCGCCATCGTTTGCAATATCACCAAGAAGTTTACCATTGCCAAGTATTTCACCCAGGTTAACTATGCTCAGGGCCTCTTTCTGCACCTGGTCAACAAGCGCTGGTTCAACAAACTGCCGAAAGACCTGCAGAAGATTTTCATTGAAGTTGTCACCGAAGAGAGTGCCAAGACGCGCAAGTTGACCATCAAGCAGCATGACACCCAGATTGCCAAGGCCAAGGCTGCCGGGGTCGAATTCTTCCAGTTGTCCGCTGCCGACAAGGCGACTCTGATTAAAGAAGCTCAGCCGGTCTACGCCTCCTGGGGTAAGAAAATTGGTGTCGATTATCTGGCCAAGGTTCGGACCACACTCAAGTAAGAAGAAGCAACTTTTTTTGATCCACTGAGCTGAGCCGGGGAGTCCTGCTCCCCGGCTTTTTTGATCTGAAGCCTGCCAGGATGACGGCTGTCCTGCTCTCTTTCACCGGGCAGATTATGTTTAAAAAAATAATTCAGAGAGTCGATCGCGTCTTCATCTTCGTTGAGGACTGGTCACTGATGCTTTCGGTCTGTGTCGCCCTGACCGTCGCCATGGCCAATGTGCTGTTGCGCAAACTGACCCACGACGTCAATCTCTACTGGTCGGATGAAGTGGTGCGCAAGACCATCTACTTTTCAACCTATGTCGGCTGCATTGTCGCGGTGCGGGGACGTTCGCTGATCCGTATCGATGCCTTGCCGCAGATGGTGCCCGGTCTCAAGAAATACCTGACCCTGTTTGCCCATCTGGCGACCCTGGTTTTTGCTGCGGCAATCGCCTACCTGGGTTGGACCATGACGGTGATGATGTATGAGGATGAGTATGCGCTGACCGCCAGTCTGCGCATTCCCGAATGGATTTTTTATGCTGTGTTGCCCACGATGGGCGTGATGATGTTTTTCCGTACCCTGCTTGTCATGGTCGAAGACTGGAAGGAGGGGGCCACCAACTAAAGGGAGGTTATTTCCACTCCCTTTAGGTTAATTGCCCGGACATTTTATGGATTCCAGCTACCTGATTATTCTGTTTCTGCTGCTCGGCCTGCTCGGCTCAACCGTGCCGGTCTTCATGGCGCTCTTCTTTACCGGCAGCGTTGGCCTGGTCTTTATGATCGGCATCGATCCGCAGATCGTCATCGAAGTTCTCTACCGCAGTATGGACAAATTTGCCCTGGTGGTGGTGTTGTTCTTCATCCTCTGTGGCAACATCATGACCACCGGCTCCATCGTGCATAAACTGATCAAGACCGCCAATGCGCTGGTCGGTTTTCTGCCTGGCGGATTGGCCATGGCCGGTGTGCTGGCCTGCGGCTTCTTTGGGGCCATCTCAGGTTCAACCGTCGCCACCGTGGTCGCTATCGGTGGCTTCATGATCCCGGCTTTGATCGAAAACGGTTACGATGAAAAATTTTCCGTCGGCATCATGACCACCGCCCCTAATCTGGGCATCATCATTCCACCCTCGATTTCGATGATCCTCTATTCGATGGTCAGTAATGATCCGATTGAGGCCCTGTTTCTGACCGGTTTTATCCCCGGATTAATGATCATGGCCGCTATGAGTCTGTACGCTTATTTTTATTGTAAAAAGAGAAATTACAAGACCCTGCCCCGGCCCAACATGAAGGGTCTGGTTGCGGTAATCAGGGAGAGTATCTGGGCGCTGTTCTTGCCGGTGCTGATCTTCGGCGGTATTTATTCGGGTATGTTCACCGCCAATGAAGCCGCAGTCGTGGCCTGTTTCTACGCATTTTTCGTCGAGGTCTTCATCCATAAGGATATGAAGTTACGCGACATCAAAAAAGTCATCGTCTCCTCTTCGGTGACTTCAGCGACTCTGCTGGTAATTGTCGCCGGAGCTTCGGTCTTTGGCGAATACCTGACCTTTGAACAGATTCCCGACAAGATCGCCACCGCAGTGGTCAGTCAGATCTCATCACCCTGGGTCTTTCTGCTGGCGGTCAACCTGATGTTGCTGGTGGTCGGCATGTTCATGGATATCATCTCGGCTACCCTGATTCTGACGCCGATCTTTCTGCCCCTGCTAGCGACCTTCGGCATCGACACCATGCACTTTGGTTTATTGATGACGATTAACCTGGGCATCGGTTACTGCACGCCGCCTCTGGGAGTCAGCCTCTACATTTCTGGAGCCGCAGTCGGGCGTAACCTGATCTACGTCTCCAAGGCGGTCATGCCGTTTCTGCTGATTCAAATCGGTATCCTGCTGGTTCTGACCTACTGGCCCGATCTGGTGCTCTTTTTGCCACGGTTGGTCTACGGCGGCTAAGAAATCAGCAACAAAGGGGTTTCGAGGGGCAAAAGCGAGGGAAAAATGGATATCAGAGAGCGGGTAGAGCGACTTCTGGGTCGCATGCATCAGACGCCGCAGTACCCGAGTCAGGGGGCGGTACTCTTCGTTGACCTTGAACAGCGCAGTTGTCAACGCGGTTACCTGCCGCTTAAGGTGGTGCAGAATTTTCTGGCCGGGCGCGGCGCTAACATGTTTCTTCTCTATA
>JAKIUS010000003.1 GCA_021647445.1 Geopsychrobacter sp.
ATACTCGTTGAGAATTTTGTAAGCCGCATTGATCCGCCTGATCTGCTCCTCATCGGCGTGCTCCCCCTTGTCTGGATGATAACGGTGGACTAGTTGCCGATGGCGTTGGCGAACCTTCTTCCAGGTGGTCTGTGGCGGCAAATCGAATGCAGTTAGGGCGGCCTGGAACTCTTTGTAAGTCATGGTTCCCTCCTAGGGCAGTACTGAGAAATGCACATATTGCGAGCTGTTGTCCAAGTATAGTCGAAGAGAAAAATGAACAAAAGAGCTGGCGCACGGTAATTGTTTTTCATGTCAAACTTGCGTTATTAGGGTAATCTGATAGTATCTCCCGGAAACGAAGGGGCAGGCTTGCGATTTATTTTTATGGGAGGGCGATCCATGGCACGTAAACCCCGTTTACATTTTCCCGGCGCTGTTTATCACGTCACCCTGCACGGTAATGGCAATCAACAGGTCTTCCTCGACGATACTGACCGGACTCGTTTTCTACTGTTTATTCAGGAAGGGATCGAGAGGTTCGGCCACAAGGTTTATGCTTACTGCCTGCATGCGACTTATCTGCAGTTGGTGATTGAGGTTGTTGATGTCCCGCTTTCTCGGGTTATGCAGCAGCTCGGTTTCCGCTACACCCGCTGGTTTAACGACTGGCACCGGCAGGCTGGGCATCTTTTCCAAGGACGTTATAAAGCGATCCTGATCGATCCAGAGCGGTATTTGCTCGATCTGGTCCGCGAGGTGCATCGGCAGACCGGGGAGCAGAATCTCTGTTTGGCTGGAGGAGTGGCCCTGAATTGTGTCGCCAACGGGCGCATTCTGCGCGAAGGGCCCTTTCAGCAAATCTGGATTCAGCCTGCCGCCGGTGATGCCGGCGGCGCCTTGGGGGCGGCTTATCTGGCTTATCTGGCACTAGGGGGAGAGCTTCCGCACAAAGGGGACAAGGATCTGATGGCGGGGGCGCTGCTCGGCCCGCAGTATACTGAAACGGAGATGTTGGCAGCTTTGGTGGATAGCGGGCTCCATTTTGAACGGGTTGAGCCGGAGTTGTTGAATCAGCGACTGGTTGCGGCTCTGGAGGCCGGGAAGGTTGTCGGTAGGTTTGAGGGGCGGATGGAGTTCGGACCGCGCGCACTGGGTAATCGCAGTATTCTGGCCGATCCGCGGATAGCTGATATGCAGCGACGACTAAATATGAAGGTCAAATTTCGCGAGGGATTCCGCCCGTTTGCGCCGGCGATTCTGCAGGAGCGTTGTCGTGATTACTTTGACCTTGAGGCCGCAAGCCCCTACATGCTGCTGGTCAGTTCGATTGCAGCGGCGAGACTGCTGAAGGTCGGCGCAGAGGGGAGTGGTTTAGATAAGTTGCGGGTCCTGCGTTCGACAATACCTGCCGTCACTCATATTGATCGATCCGCCCGGGTGCAGACGGTGACAACGACAGGGAATCCCTCTTTTTATGCGCTACTTAAGGCCTTTGAGGCGAAAACTGGTTGCCCGCTGCTGGTCAACACCAGTTTCAATGTTAAGGATGAGCCGATCGTCTGTTGTCCCGAGGATGCGGTTCGTTGCTTTGTCAAGACCGAGATCGATATACTGGTGCTGGGACCATTTTGGGTTACGAAGGAGTCGTTATGAGTTGGTTTTGTACGGTCAGGGATTTTTGGACCTTTGTTCGGCAGCGTAAACAGTTTGTTTTGGCACCGATCCTTATTCTGCTGATCTTAATGGCGCTCTTTATTCTGTTGGCCGAGATTCCGGTCTTGACTCCATTTATCTATGCGATTTTTTAAGCGATCCTGTCCTGTCTTGTTTTTGCCGAGAGATGACCAAAGATAACGGACTTCTTTCATTTCTTGGTGGGCAGGGCTGGCAGTGTGGGTTTTGTCGGGGCATCCATCGCCAAACGGAATCCGACCGTTTGGTGCCCTGTTGTACGAAATTCCCAGTCTCGCGCTGCAGCGCGTTGCTGGAGCGCAAAATTTTGCCAAGAACCGCCACGTAGGGTTTTCTTTTCGGTGTCACCGCCTCTCCATGAACGACCATCCGTCGGTGCATCTTTGTAGTTAGGGTGAAGATTGTCGAAGCAGTACTCGGTTACGTTGCCAGCGGTGTCAAATAGGTTCCATGGATTGGGGCCGAAACGGCCGACCGGGGCCGTTTTATTCTGGAATTCGTTCTTGCCGCAGTCCGCGCAGTGGGCATTACCCTTGCCGATGGTGTTCCCCCACCAGTATTCCGTTGTGGTTCCAGCACGGGCGGCATATTCCCATTCGGCTTCAGATGGCAGCCGGAATTGCTGGCCCGTCTGTTCGCTCAGCCAGATGGCGAAATCTGTGGCCTCATTCCAGGAGACATTAATCACCGGGCGATCCCCTCGGCCCCAACCATCATCACTGGGTTTCTTTTTATGGGTTGCTGCGCAAAAGGTGTCATATTGGGCGAAGGTGACCTCATATCTTCCCATATAGAATCCTGGCACTGCGACTCGATGAACGGGCTGTTCCTCTTTCGATCCTTTGCCCGAAATATCCCCCATTGAGAATTCTCCAGCCGGAATGAAAACGAATTCCATACCGGTGGCTGGTTCGACATATCTCTTTGCCGCCTGAACGAGTGTCGGAGACAGCAGCATAGTCAGCATTAGGCTCAACGTGCAGAGTCGAACAATCTGCTTATGGATGGGATTCATCATCGGATCACCTTTCGCGGGTTTGGGGATGGGCAACTCCCAGTTTTGTCAGATATTCGTCGATACCAGGTTGGTAAATGGGTGACCAAGGCAAGAGTTTCAGTTTGTCAACAATCTCCCTAGTTCCTTCAGTATGCCCTATCTTCTGGTCGATTTCAGCCATGTTAAGCAGAATAAATGGATCATCAGGAAATGATTCAGCGGCGAGACTCAGCATTCTCAGTGCTTCGTCGGGCCGATTTTTTTCTTGAGCCAGTGTGGCTAGTTCCAAGTATTCCAAGGCGAATAGGGGGTCCAGTTCAACGGCTTGGGTCAGATATTCAAGGGCCTGGTTTCCCTGTTTGAACTGTCGGATAGTCTGATAAAGATCATACTTGATTGTGGCATCTGTGGGAGAGTCTTTTTCCATCTGTCGGTAAAGCTCAAGGACCTTCTCTTTTTGAAAGAAGTTGGCGAGGTAGAGGGCTTCATTACGGCGGGAGTCGTTTGTTGGCAGCGGCTGATCAAGACGTTCGGGGTCTTGCAGTAACCGCACAACGAGATCTCCAAGAAAGCGGACCTTAAGGGGAAGATCGCCTGACAGGTTTGCTTGCGATAGGGTGACTGCCATTACGGAAAGCCGCTGTGCGCGCAGGGCTTTGAGAGTGGCGTAGAGCAGGGTGTGAAGGGGGGTTTTTATTTCGTTGCTGTACAACGGAGGGAAAAATCCCAGATCCAGATGGAGCAAGAGGGGCCCTTTCTGGGGAGTAAGGGCGTAAAGTGGAGTGGCTTGCACCGGAACACCGCGTACCTTGCCGATGAAACTGCCATTCTTCAACTCAAAGGAGGCTGCTTCTTCCTTGGATAGATCATTGGTGCTGAGCATCTGTTGGCGAAAGCTTTCTGCGGAGAGGGTGGTTTCTTTTTTTATTGGTAGTACCCAGACAACTCGAGAAAAAAGACCGGCCTCGAGCGCAGCGCTGAGGGCCATATGGGGCAGTATTGTTGGATTGGCACTCCTGCTGGTGGCTTTTTTCTGAAAATCGATCAGATTTCCGTTGAGGGTCAGGGTAACGGCATCTGTTTTAACTTCGGCAGGGATCGGTTGAAGTTGCGGATTCTGCGATAGCAGTATCAGGGTTGGCTTGGCCCAGGCAAACTCACGCCAGGTCGGAATCGCCTCGGCCGTTGTCTCCACCAGCACCGCTTTGATCGGATACTTCAATAGGGTCACAGGCTTGCTGTGGACCTCAGGAAGAGGGCTCAGTTGCACACTGGTACCCGTTTCTTCTTGTGGGGCGTGCGTTTTTTTCTGCCGGCAGCCCAAAAACAATAAGGCACAAAGTGTCAGAATCACTGCACGTTTCATGAAATCTCCAGAGAATAATTTTAGAGGCTGATTATAAAGGAAAAGTGAGGGGACGTGAAGAATTTTAGGGCAGATGAATTGAAATTAGTGCTTTGACCGGGGGGATGGTTCGATGGCAGTGGGCTTACAGCTTTTCTTGGCCTAAAATGTATTCGACCTGCTGCTGTAGGGCCGGGATCTTGTGCATGACAATATCCCAGACCAGCTCAAGATCGACGCTGAAGTACCGGTGAATCAGCCTATTTCTGGTTGCTGCCATCTTTCGCCATTCAACGTTTGGATATTTTTCTTGCATGTCTATAGAGATGTTTTTAACTGCTTCCCCGATGATTTCAAGGCTGCGGATAAAAGCACGCTGTAGGATTGGGTCCTGTTGGAATTTATCAAACCCGGTATTTGTCGAGTTCTCGATGATAAATTGAGTCTCATCAAGTATATGATGCAGATAGTTAATGGATTGTTTCATATTGAACTTCACTTAGAATTTGTTTTTTGAGGTGGGGGCTGAGTGACTCAAGGGTCAATAGATCAACTTTTTTGTTGAACAAATCTTCAAGAAAAAAGCACAGGTCGATGTAATTGTCATAATTCTTTTTCCCTTGAACAAATTCGACAAGAAAATCAAGGTCACTTTCAGCGGTCGCATCACCACGAGACTGAGAGCCAAAAAGTCCGATCTGATGGACTCCAAGTTGGCTCAATCGAGCGCTATTTTGACGAATAACTTTGAATATTTCTTTTGCACTCATACTAACCTCCTGTTGGAATTCTAGCAGATGCGGTGCAGGCGTGCCAGAAATAAGGAGATGCTTGGACACCCGTGTTTGAATGGTGGCCTTCAGGCTGATCTTGCTGAGCCGCAAAGACGCAGAGAACTGCAATGTTAACCCCGGTTGCCCACTTCTTAGAGCGAACGACGGATGAGGATTTGGTCCAGATCTCTGCGGCTGTCAATGCATGCCAAAATATGGATGTTGGCGCCCTGTGTTTTGTAGAGTATCTGGTAAGGGGGAATGATAATTTCTAGAATGTCTTGTATTCCCATTGGCGCGAGTTCGGGCAGCCTGTGTCCTCGCGCGGGAAGGTCTTTCAGGCTGCGAGCTGCTTTTTCAAGCTTGGTCATGAGCTGTTTGGCTTTTTTCTAACCATCTTTGAGGGTAACAAACTGATAAAGCTCAAACAGATCCGCCAAGAAGTCGGGCGCGAGAATGATCTGGCATTTTTTCATTTCGGCTGGTCTTGTTGATTGATTTTTTTCCAGAGGTCCGTAAACCCTTCGTCGAGCGATTTGCCTTGGCCATTGCGGATGCTGCGTTCTCCTTGGGCGACAAGTTGTAGTAGGGCAGTCGTTTCTTTGATGCGTTCATATTGACGGATACCCATAACAACAGCGCGGGCCTCACCGTTTTGCGTAATGATGAGTGAAGTCCCCTGTTCTTCGAGGTTTTTTAACACTTCGGCAGAATGGGATTTGAAGTAGGTGATTGGTTTGACCGTTTCACTCAGTTTCATCGCAGAAACTCCGAGTCTGGTTGGGGCGGAATAAATGACTTTGTACAGCTTAGCGAAGATTTAATTCGGTTGCAATTCAGTTTTTGACTAAAATAAATACATGGTCAGTAATTTGCCGCGATTCCTGCCGGAATAATCCCTGACCCGTCGAATTCATAGTTCTTGTGCGTTTTGTTGCGGATGGCGCTGTGAAGTGGATTTGGTGTGACAACGTCAACTTTTTTGCCCAACTTTTCAGAGTTTTCGATAGCCGTTCACTTGCGGTAGGCTTTGTCATGTTGGGTATGCAGGCTTATGAGAATCAGGGTGGGGCCGTTGATCAGGCAGGCAATGGCTCGGGTGCTGCCAGTGACCCTTAACGAATAGAGCTGTTGCCCGGTTGATGGTTCAACCATTCCGTGTAGTTTTTCAAAATTCAGACCGGAATATTGCCATAGTTCAGGCAGGTTGAGTGATTGTAACAGCTTGAGCATTTTTGCCGCTGATTTACGTACCGGAAGCTCGGCCTTCATGACTGCTTCATCGAACAGGGGGCGGATCTCAATCTTCACTTATCCACCTTGTGGCGACTTCATCTGCCTCTTCGGGGCTTTTAACCTCCTTGGAAGGTCGGGGGTCGGCGAGTGATCTGTTGACAGCCTGTTTGGATTCCTCGGACCAGGCCCAGAGTTGATGCCGAGGAATCGGTTCTACCGGTATAAGTTTAAGGCAGCCATCTTCAAGTATCTCAATGTCCACAGTGTCGCCGGGTTTGATATTGGTCGATGGCGGAAGGGTAATCCGTCTACGTGAATCTGCTTGAATTAACATGACTATATAAACTCCTTTGAGTACAGAGTAGCAGAGATTGGGCTTGCGGGCAATGCCCGCGATGGGATTTAGGGTGGCGGTCGTTTGATGAGGGCTTCACTCACTCCCAGGATCCAGTTTTTACTAAATACTAACCATGGTTGCCCACTTCTTAGAGCGAACGACGGATGGGAGAGGCCTATTCACTTATGAATAGAACGCTGGATTGAAAATACTCTATTCAAGTTCGCGTAAACATAATATACATGGAGGAAATTTCAGGTTATTTCCAAAAATATAAAAGCGGTTATTGAATGAAAGTACGTTGGAAAATATTGGTCAGTGTCATCATTGGGACATTCTTTCTGAATTTCGCTATCTATTTTGCGACAGAATCGAAGTTGTTACCGGTTCTTTCGCATCTTGAAATAGAGCAGACCGAGAAGCAACTGAAGTTTGGCCTTTCCGAAATCTACGAAATGGTCGATGTGCTGCAGCGCACGACTAAGGATTTCGCGGCTTGGGACGATACCTATGCGTATGTCGGCTCTCCCTCGACCCAATATGTCGCATCGAATCTGGTGAAATCGACCTTTTCAAACTATCAGCTTGATTTTCTTCTGATCGTTAACAATCAGGGGCAACTCGTTTTCGGCGAACATTACGATGTCGAGAGTGATACCTTGAAGTCTGTCTCCAAGGATTTTCAGCAACAGGTTTTACAAGAAAAACGTTTGTGGAGTTTTTCTGGACCCGAGGATTTTCTTGGTGGTGCTCTGCGAATTGGGGATGCTTATTATCTTCTCGCTACTGAGCCGATTCTGACCAGCAACGGCACGGGTCCGATTCATGGTGCCTTGATTATGGGGATGCGTTTCAATCAGGCGTTGTTAGATGAGTCCAGCGACGATTGGGGCGGTGCCTTTCGTCTTAAACCGTTATCGGCTGAGTTCACGGCAGATAAGAAATTGAGAGACAATCGGCCCCTGTTTTTAATTAAGCCGCAGAATGATGAAGTTTTGCAGGGCAGGATTCGGTTGTTCGATCTTTTTGATCGTCCTCTGCTCGATTTGGAGGCTCAGTTTCAGCGTAATATTTATGTTCATGGCAAAGAGATTCTCGAGACCCTGGTTGGCTGGAATCTATTGATCTGTCTGGTTTTCGCCATCGTTCTGTATTTAACCGTTGATAAGGCCTTGCGATCTCGCGAGTTGCGCCAAGAGACCGATGACCGCTTTCGGCAGCTTTCCAGTGAATTTGAAATGATTCTCAACGGTATTCCCAACCCGTTGACCCTCGTCTCCCCAGATCTTAAAGTTTTGTGGGCGAATCACGCAGGAGCAGCGCTGTTGGCGGATGTTTCGCCCGTAAGAAGTGGTAAATATTACGCATCGGTTGATTTTATATCTGGCTTTGCAGAGAAAGAGAGTGCTGTAGAACGCTCTCTTGTCTCGAAACATGATGAGCGGGGACTCGCCGAGCTGGCTGATGGTCGTGTACTTGAAGAGGTGGCCTATCCCCTGCTGGACGAGAGCGGCGAAATCGTCTCGATCATCCGCCTGACCGAGGACGTGACCGAGGCCTCGTTGCTAAAACGTGAAGCCGATCAGAATAGTCGGCTCGCGTCCATTGGCGAATTGGCGGCTGGGGTCGCTCATGAAATTAACAATCCAAACGGCATGATTCTTTTGAACCTTGGTCTGTTGAGCGATGTTTATGCTGACCTGACCCCGTTTCTCGACGAGCAGTATGAGCAGGATCCCGACCTTGAACTGGGGCGTATCCCCTATGCGATTTTGCGCAAAAAAATTCCCTATCTGCTCAGGGAGATGACCCAAGGCGGTATAAGGATTAAACGGATTGTCGAAGATCTTAAAGGGTTTGCGCGCAGTGACTTAGAGGATACAAAAGAAATCGTCAGCGTTAATGATGTCTGTTCTGCAGCGGTTCGCTTGTTGGAATATCAACTCAAAAAAGCGACTCGGTATTTTTCTGCTAATTATGTGACAGATCTTCCTGCGGTGCGTGGCCATTTTCGGCGGCTGGAACAGGTCGTGGTCAATCTGCTGGTTAATGCTACCCAGTCTCTGCAAGATCGAGAGGGCGCCATTGTTCTCAGTACCCGTATTAGTGCCGATGCCAACTGGATCGTTATCGAGGTGGAGGATCAGGGGGGGGGGATCGATGAGGATCTGCTGGGCAGAGTGACAGATCCTTTCTTTACCACCCGGCGGAACGAGGGAGGGACAGGTTTGGGCCTGTCGCTCTCTGCCCGAATTGCCGAAGAGCATGGTGGTGGCTTGCGGATATTGTCAACGCCCGGTGTTGGGAGCAAAATCAGCCTGCGTCTTCCCTATGACATGGAGGAAAAATGAAATTCAATCTGCATCCAGAATTGCCGATTTTACTGGTCGATGACGAGGAGAGCTGGCTGTGTAGCCTGGAATTGATGCTGGCACGTCAGGCTGGTCTGAATCATACGATCAGTTGTTCCGACAGCTGCATGGTCATGGATATTTTGGCCCAGCAGGAATTCACCCTGATGCTGCTCGACTTTACCATGCCCAAACTGTCGGCCGAAGAGCTGTTGCCGATGATCGCTCGCGATTATCCCGACTTGCCGGTGATTATTCTAACCGGACGCGATCATGTTGATACCGCCGTGACTTGCATGAAATTGGGTGCTGCGGATTACTTTATTAAAACCGAAGATGAGCTACGCCTGCTCAACGGTATTCAACGGATCTTGCATCTGCGCGAGGTCGAAAAAGAGAATAGCCTGCTCAAGAGCGGACTTCTAGCTGCAGAGCTTAAGCAACCGGAACTCTTCACCGAAATTATCAGCCAGTCGGCCGCGATGGAGGCAATCTTCCACTATGTCGAAGCGGTCGCCGGCGGCAATCAGCCGGTGCTGATTCGTGGTGAAAGCGGCACCGGCAAAGAGTTGATCGTCAATGCTCTGCACAAAGGGGGGCGTCATAATGAGCCTTTGCTGGCGATCAATGTCGCGGGGATCGATGAAGAGACATTTGCCGATACCTTGTTCGGTCATGAACGTGGTGCCTACCCCGGGGCAGACAAGGCACGCAAGGGGTTGATTGACAAGGCTGCCGGAGGCACACTCTTTCTCGATGAAATTGGCTCTCTCAGCGAGGTCAGCCAACTCAAGTTGTTGCGGGTGCTGCAGGATGGTGAGTTCTTCCCGGTTGGTAGCGATCGGCCGCGTCGTTCTCGCGCCCGTTTTGTGGTTGCGACGAATCAGGATTTGAAAAAGCTTGTGCAAGAAGGACGCTTCCGCAGTGATCTCTACTATCGTCTCAAGGTTCATCAACTCGAAATCCCCCCGCTGCGCGACAGGCTCGACGATGTTCCTCTGCTGCTCGATCACTTTCTGGAACAGGCCGCTGAGGAATTTAACAAGAAGAAGCCGACCCCACCCGCTGAGTTGGCCGTACTGTTACAGACCTATCATTATCCGGGCAATGTCCGGGAACTCAAGAGCATGGTTTATGATGCCGTCAGTCAGCATCGCCAGCGCAAAATATCCATGGATGCGTTCAAAAAAGCGATGGGACGGACTGCCGAGATGACCTCTGATCTGTTGAGCGGGGATCTCCCCCAGGTTCAATTTGGTGAGCAGCTGCCGACCCTCAAGCAGACCGTCAGTCAGTTGTTGCTCGAAGCAATGAAGCGCACCAGGGGCAACCAGACCATGATGGCAACCATGCTCGGGCTTTCCCGCCCGGCTTTGAGTAAACGCTTGAAGAAAATGCGCGAAGGGGATGAATCGTAAACGGCATTTTCTGGCAATGAAAATTTTAAAAGGTCGATATCTGTAGTCGGGATATCGACCTTTTTACGTTATACGGCAGAGCGCGTTATGCCCGGATGGAAAAGCGGACTGACCGGGAAATAACGGTGCGAAACAGGCTGGAATTGCAACAGAAGTTACAAAAATTAAGATTTATAAAAAAAATAACCCCGTGCAAAAAGTTAAATATGTCGAGAGGTCAATATGAATTTATAGTCTACGCTGTATCTGTATGTGATCAATGATTCGTGTTTTTTTGATGTGCAAAAAAGAACACCCATAAATACATGTTCCAAAAGTTTCCCCTTTCGCAAGTGGTTGATAAGTATAAAAAAAACAACAACTAAATAAACTTCAGAAAAGATAGGAAACCGATGGCTTAATGACGCTGAAGACAGTTATTTGTCATGGTTGTTATATGGAACAAACTTTGCTGAGACACTGCCTAGGGTGAATTGCGTGCATTGTTTTCTCTGGATGAAGAATGCCGGTTGTTGATGCGGATTTTATACAGCTTTTGCGGGGTATGCGATGACAGGGATTGATCGTTTATTCATTGCAGTAGAGATGCTGCGCAAACAAGTCAAGAAAGACATGCCGAGCCAGCATATTTCTCTGCTGTTGACAGTTTCCCGGCATCTTGGTGCCACCATGACTGAACTTTGTACCCTGCTCGAAATGCCTCAAGGAACCTTGAGCCGCAACGTCAAGGCCTTGAGCAGTTATGTTGATCGCAGTGAGCGTCTGGCGTCTGTGCAGGGCTTGGGGCTGCTGTATACCGAGCCTGACAAGGTGAATCATTATGCCCGTCGGGTCTACTTGACCGAGGCGGGCCGGGCCGTTGTCGACGAATTGGAAGCGGTAATCAGTGCGGTTGAAGTCGAACCGGATGTGGATGAGCGAAATGCAGAAGCGGCCAGTTTTGGCGTCGATTTGACTGCGCTGTAATTTATTAAATTGAAGAAAAACGCCTCTTAGCGAACAGGTGAAAAAATATGAATCATTTGAATGCAAGTGCTGCAGCTAGGGAGCAGGTGACTATGATGCAACGAGGTCTAGAGATGTTGTTCGGGAAGTATTCAGTTTTGAATAGGCTGGTGCTGGTGGCCGTGATGTTCGCAGGTTTGATACTGATGTCGGCCACTGCCGATGCGGCTGTTCAATATTATGCTATCGATGTCGGTACTGGAAGTATCGGCAGCTCCGGGATGACAGCAAACTGGGGTGCCTGTGGTGATAATCCTACTGGTGGTGGAATTATTTCCAACCTTACTAAAATTACTTCTTCATCGAATATCTCTTGTAGTGATGATAAGTGGGAGCCGGATACTAATGGTCAGGACCTGATCGTGGTTTCGTCGTCGGTCTACAGCCAGGTCATGAATGTGTCCGGTCAGTCTGGAGCTAAGTTTTACTTAAGATATGGTGGCGATTACAGTTTTGATCTAGGCTATGTCAGCGGTGGTTCTTTTACCTCCTTCGGGGGGACAGTCAGCGTTACGTTCAGCTCTGAAGGAACCCATACTGTTGATTTCAGTAGCATGTCAGGTACGGCCCCTTCAGGCTCTTATCTGGCCATGAAGGTAATTCTGACAAATTACTGGGATGATGGCTCTGGGAAAAGTGCTGACCGGATGTATATCGGTACGAAAAAGGATTCCAGTGGTTCCGGTGAATTCTCGGTAGATGAAACGGTTGGTGCAACTTGTGGTGCCACGACACCAAATAATCTTAACGCGACAGCCGCAAGCTCCACCCAGGTTGATCTGACCTGGACCTATGACGGCGGAAGCAATAACTATTACACCGTCTATCGTGGCGGCTCGCAAATCGCCACCAATGTGACGAGCGGTTCCTTCACCGATAATACCGTGTCCTCCGGGACCGCATACGCCTACACCGTTCGTGGTCACAACAACACCGATGCCTGCGACAGCGGCGATTCCAATACCGCAAATGGGACGACGCCGAGTTGTACGGAGGTGACACCTTCATCGATCAGCTTTAACGGGGCTACTACGGCCGCCGGTGACTTCAGTGGTTCGACCATGGTCACTCCGGTTGATCTGACCAGTCTGCAATTCCGGATTACGGAAGGCACAGGTGGTGGTGCACCTTTCAGTCAGACTGACAATTTTGACGCCAATAATTTTGGCAATTGGACTCCATGGGATGACAATTCAGGCAATGACTGGTTGTTGGATAATAACAGCACACCTTCAAGCAATGTCGGACCGTCCGCTGATCATTCAGGAAGTGGATATTATGTTTACACGGAATCGAGTTCGGGATCAGAAAATGACGTCTATACCCTGACCAGTAATTCGCTGGATGCTTCGGCTTATGCACTTGGAGTCGATTTCTGGTGGAACATGAACAACAATGGCCAGACGGCTTGCGTATTGCACGTCGATGTTTCAACCGATAATGGTTCTTCCTGGAGCGCACCGGATGTCTGGCAGCGTAGCGGAGACAACGGCGACAGCTGGGTTAATCAGATTGTTGACCTGTCTGGCTATACCGGTACTGTCAAGGTCAGATTCCGGACCACCAAGGTTGGTTCGGGGAGCAGCTTCTGGAATTGTGATACCGCTCTGGATGATATTGTGATTTCTGGTCCGGCCCGTGCGAGCGAGGTTGAGCGATTGGCCTGGAACCCCGACCCACAGGAAGCTTCTTCCGTCTTGGCTAATGGCAACAGCTACAATCTCTACGCCCGTGGCACTGACCCTGAGTGTGGTACAACCTATTATGTTGGTGGCACGACCCTGCCGGGTAACAGTCAGAACTTCACCTGGAGTAGCTGCACTGAAACGGCCACCTTGACCCTGACTCCAATCGCAAATCCCATCACGGGCAATGTCAGCGTAATCGCAACCGGGACCGCAACCGGTATCCAGGTTGGCACCACTCCCGCGCCGACGAACGCCAGTGGTTGGGTCTATGTCCCCGTGCAGGATGATAATACGACAACGGTTAGTTTCTACGCGACCGGCACCGGCACCTGTGGACCATTGACTGTGTCTCAGTTGAATGTTGGTACCAACACCATGGTTGCTCCAACCGTGAGCGCTTTTAGCGTTCCGGCCACGGTGGTCGACACTGCTGCCCCGCTTGATGTACCGATTACGACCTTTACCGCAACGGATAATGTTGCGGTCAGCGGATATCTGATTACCGAAACACCAGCGGCACCGTTGGCTGGTGCTGCTGGCTGGAGTGCTATTGCGCCAGCAACTTATACCGTTGCTTCCTACGGCAGTTACACCCTCTATGCCTGGTCCAAGGATGCCGCCGGTAACGTATCCTTAAGTTCCAGCGGCCCGGTCACTATGTCGAATTGTACGCCGACGGTTACCGCGTTGAATCTTGCGATTACAACCAATCCGATTAACTATCCCACAAGCAGTTCCGTTATTAGCTTGAACGCTGTTGGTGGTACCGTCACCGGCGCTCAGTGGTCGTCCGATGGCGGCGCTAGCTGGTCCAATAGTGGCACGAGCTACACGCCTCTCGCGCAAACCAGCGGAAGTGTCTCGATTACCGGACGTGCAACAGAAAATACCTGTAGTACCCAGATTTCGGCAACCAACCAGCCGATCACCTTAAATTACGATACCCGTTCGCCGCAGGTTGTACCGGGAACGGGCAATGCTGGCCAGTCCGCGCTGGATTCCATTATCGTAACCATGCCTTATCAGGGGGATGTGAATGGCGATGCCACGTTCCAGGTTGATTATCGTCTGCTGGCCGGAACCTGGGTGAATGGCACACCAACGCTCGATACTGGCGGCAGCCCCTATACCCAAGTCATCTCCGGACTGAACTCAACGGCAACCTATGAAATTCGCGTGACCTATGTCGATGTTGATGGTCCAGTTAATACTCTGCAAACCTTATCGAATGTCACCATGGTTCCCTGGGCCGATAACCCGATGCTGCATAACAACCTACGTTTTTCCTGTAGCAAGCTTGGTTATGCCGATCAGACCACTTGTCAGGCTGCTGGCGGAACCTGGAGCACGACGCCCAAACATAGTGCAACTGGTGGCTGGGGGCAGCCCTCGACCTATGCCGGTGGCATTACTTGCGCCACCTGTCACGGCAAGGAGACCCCGAACGTCAAGCGGATTAAGGCTAATATCAGCTTCCCCGACGGTAGCGCCATGCCCGGTGGCGGCACCAGTGCCAGTGTCAGCCTGCTGACCGTTGAAGATGGGACTTCGGACTTCGGTGATGACAGTACTGCGCCGCGATCTTTATCTGCCAAGGTCTGTGAGGCCTGCCACAGCGCCGACCTCACTCAGGCCAATGGTGTCAAGCAGCACGCCGCCAATCAGGCTGCGGCCTCCGGTCACTACGACAACGCCGACTGTATCAAGTGCCACCAGCACAACGCTGGTTTTCGTGCCGACTGTACGACCTGTCACGGCAATCCGCCGACGGTTGCAGGTGAGTTGACCGCGACCCTCGATCCGACGGAGAGCACCGGTAGCACCAACGCCGGCAAGCATAGTATCCATACCACCGGTACTCAGAGTTTCGCCTGTAATACCTGTCATACCGGTTGGCAGACCAGCGGTGAAATGCCCAAGGCCGGTAATATAAATATCGGTTTTAGTGCCTTCGGAAGCACCAGCGGCAGCTATACCGGTCGCAGTACCGGAACCTACACCCGTGCCGCAGGCACCAGCGGTGCCAACAACGACGCTCTGACGTGTACTAACTACTGCCATGGTGTCGATGCTTCGCCTAAGTGGCTCGATACCGAAGCCGCCATGGCCTGTGGAAGCTGCCACGGCAATGCGACCAACGGTGCACCGATTGAAACCGCAGGTGATGGCGACCTTTCAGGCGCGATCACGGGCAAGAAGGTTGGCAAGCACGTTAAACATATTGCCAAGTACGCCTGTTCCGTGTGTCATAACGGGGCCGGAAGCGGCACCGCCCTGCACGTCAATGGGACCAACGACCTGGTGTTCGATACCGCCGTGGCCGGTGCCAGTGCAACCTTCACTGCGGGAACCAGCACCTGTTCTAACCTCACTTGTCACACCAATCAGGTCTGGGATACTGCAACCCCGGCGCTGGCTTGCAATAGTTGCCACGGCTATCCGCCGACCTCGGCGGCTGATGCCACCAATAACCGTCATGTCGGTGTGACTGCAGTAAATCATGATAAATCGGTCGCTGGCAGTACCGTTGCCATAACCAGTAACCACAATGAATGTAATACCTGTCATGGTAAGAGCCAGACCAACGGGTTAACGCTTAACGCGGCCAATGGTGGTGATGATTATCTGGCCAGCTACCACATCGATAATAATATCGAGATGAACGGCTGGGCAACGGTCAGCGGTCAGGATGCTCAGTATCAACAGACCAATTTCGGTTGTGCCAAGGCCTGCCATGCCAATGATGCACCGTATCAATTATCCGATAGTGGTCTGACGGTTCAGTTGCATCGTTACGGTGCTGGCGATTGTAATGGTTGTCACGATGCTGGTACCGGCGGCGCGCCGGTGATTAATGCCGCATCCAGTCATGTCGATGCCGATGGAACAGGCGGCACCTACACTGCTGGCACCTGTACTGATTGTCATCCCGGCGGTACAAAGGGCGCGATGCACAGTAAGAATGGTGATGCGAATGTTGTCGCCATTGCTAATAACTCTACGGTAGGTATCAATTATGGGCATACCGTTGATACTGGCGTGAACGGATTTGTGCTTGGTGGCGATGCCACGACCGGAACCACGGCGGCTCAGATCTGCTGGAACTGTCATGACACCAATGGCATCAGCGAGTGGGGCACCAACACCGACACTAACGGTGGTGAGCCGAATTACAATTTTGGTACTCTGAATAACAGTAACTGGACAACAGCGAACTGGACCAGTGCTACAGCCATGTTCAGTTATAAATCAGGTGCCATTCAGTCGACCCACGCCGCCTCTACTGCTGGTGGTGCTCAGTCCGGAATTGATCCGGTTGGAGCGATTCGTTGTAGCTATTGTCATGATGTCCACAATACGACTGGCCCCAATAATAAGCCCTATTTGCGTGGGGCCTGGATGGGGAGCCCTTATCCTGAAGATGGTGCGCCACAGAGTTCATCGAGTTATGCAAATAACACCAGTTATCGTTTTGGTGCAGTCCCGCGTGGCAATAGTGGCACG
>JAKIUS010000408.1 GCA_021647445.1 Geopsychrobacter sp.
TAGCCCGTAAAGCAGGGATTCGGCAACATACCAGTTTGTCTGATAGTCGCATGGTTATGGGGGCGCTGGGAAAGGAAGAGTTTTCGTTGGTGTTGCTCGATTACACCATGCCTTATCTGGCTGCAGTCGATCTGCTGCCGATGATTACGCGAGATTATCCTGAGTTGCCTGTAATTATTTTAACCGGTCGAGATCAGCTTGAGACTGCTGTTGATTGCATGCGGTTAGGAGCCGCCGATTATTTTATCAAGTCCCACGAAGAAGAGCGCTTGCTGACGACGCTTAGACGGATTTTGTCACATCAGCACCAAAGGCAGGAAGTTGAACGGCTTAAACACGGTTTGATCGGAGGGGAACTTCAGCAACCCGAGGCCTTTATCGATATTATTCATGAGAGTCCCAGCATAAAATCTTTCTGTCATTATATTGAGGCCATCGCTGCGGGGCGTCGTCCTGTTCTAATCGAAGGGGAGAGTGGCTCAGGGAAAGAGCTTTTTGCCAAGGCGTTACACAGGATTTCAGCTCTTCAGGGTGAATGGGTGACGGTGAATGTCGCAGGCATGAAAGAAGGCCAACTTGTGGATGTTCTGTTTGGGCATACTGCGGAAGGCGGCGATAATGGTCGCCGCGCCCGCCGGGGACTAATAGAGAAGGCTGCCGGGGGGACGCTTTTTTTGGATGAAATCGGGTTTTTGAATGAAACCTGCCAGCTTCGATTACTGCGTGTTTTGCAAGAAGGGCAATATTATCCCTTAGGTAGTGATCGGCCTCGTCAGTCGACGGCCCGATTTGTGGTGAGTACCTCTGTTGATATCAGGCAACATGTCACCGAGGGATTGTTTCGCAAGGAACTTTACTACCGTCTCCAAACCCATCATATGCGACTTCCAGCGTTAAGAGATCATGCTGACGATATCCCGGTGTTGCTCGATTATTTTCTAGATTTGGCCGCCACCGAATTGGGTAAGAAAAAACCGACACCACCCGCCGAATTGATTCTGTTGCTACAGAGTTATCATTTTCCGGGCAATGTTCGTGAACTGCGTAATATGGTATTTGATGCCGTTAGTCGCCATACTTCACGAAAAATATCTATGGATTCTTTCCGTCATGCGATGGGGCGTACCGAAAAACGTGTTTGTTCTGTTATCCCTGAAGAGGGTGATCGGGTCGCATTTGGCGGCCAGTTACCGACGATTAAACGCTTGATTACGCAGTTGATTCATGAAGCGTTGGAACGTGGGCAGGGGAATCAAACCGTTGTGGCTGAAATGCTCGGAATCTCACGGCCTGCCCTTAATAAAAGGCTCAAAAACTTGCGCGAAGAAGGTTCCTGTGGATAGTCGGTTGTTGAGAATTCTTGTCGTGTCCCGTTAAATCACCATGGTAATGATAATTTCTGATCGATATTCGGGTCTCAAAACGATGTCCAGAAAGTTATTTTACGGGGAGGTGTTTTTTTTTAAGTATTAGGTTTTCTCTGGCCTGTAATGAAGTTCCCTCCGAAGGATGTCGTAAAATCCACACCCATACCACCGTGCGCTAAATGATGGTTTGTTCGTATCTTCCTGATTTCACATCATTTTTTAAATATCAAAAGCGTTATTCTTTAGTCCTCTGAGAATTAAAATCCGTTAAAATTAATCATATTTTTGACTGGAATGATTGTTGCGTTATCTATTCCTAATGGTAGCGTTTGCTTGTGAGTTATTCTGCATTCATTGTGGGGACGGGATTTATGACTGAAATTCACCGTTTGTTTGAGGCCGTCGAACTGCTGCGGAAGTCGGTTAAAAAAGATATGCCAAGCCAGCATATTTCCATCTTATTGACGGTGTCACAGCGACCCGGAATCACCATGCTGGAGCTTTGCCAGATCCTGGAGATGCCACAGGGGACCCTCAGTCGTAATATTAAAATTTTGAGTCATTTTTTGGTCAGGGAGAATGGCGTGGCGAAAGGGGGAGGACTTGGGCTGCTCTATACCGAACAAGATCTCGATAATCCTCATACTCTGGCGGTTTTTCTGACCGATAAAGGGCGTACTGTTGTTGCAGAACTTGCTTGCACTATAAATCCTGCTCTACGAGATGGGGGGCTTGAAGCTCACCCTGATTACCGGGCCCTCACGAAAGATTATTGAGAAGTTAATGCCCTTAAGGGGGCAAAATATAGGGTTGTCTTGGTTGATGTCCATTATGTCAGACATGAGCGCGAGCTGTTATGTTTTTTGGGTACGTCTACAGGTATATTTCTATAATTTTGTACCAACAGATTCTGCTGAAGACCCGTATTTAATAAATGGCCCGAATAAATTTCTAATATAGCTGATAGGTGAAAAATATGAACCCTTTGAATGCTGATGCTGTAGCTAGAGAGCAGGAGACGATGATGCAACGAGGCTTTGGGATGTTATCCGGAAAGTTTTCAGTCTTGATCAGGCTAGCTGTGCTGGCCGCGATGGGTGCCGTGTTTGTAGGCACGGTAACTACTGTGCATGCGGGTACTACCTGTACCGAAGTAACCCCGTCTTCGCTTGTATTCAACGGGGTAGTGGCTGCTGCTGGTGACTTCAGTGGTTTGACCATGGTCACCCCGGTTGATCTGGCCAGTCTGCAATTCCGTATTACGGAAGACGGTGCACCATTCAACCAGTCCGACAATTTTGACGCCAATAACTTCGGTAATTGGACTCCATGGGATGACAATGCTAGCAATAACTGGTTATTGGATAATAATGGCACACCTTCAAGCAATGTTGGACCCTCTGCTGATCATTCTGGAAGTGGATATTATGTTTACACGGAATCGAGTTCGGGATCAGAAAATGACGTCTATACCCTGACCAGTAATTCG
>JAKIUS010000409.1 GCA_021647445.1 Geopsychrobacter sp.
TGACCGCCGCAGGGCCTCTAGCGGCCCTGCAACTGGCCGCCGATTATCCGGACAAAATCGATCTGCTCTTGACCGATGTTATCATGCCCGACTTAAATGGCAAGGAACTGGCGACCCGGTTGAGTCAGCAGCGACCAGAGATAAAAATTCTCTATATGTCGGGCTATACCGCCGATATCATCAGTAAACGCGGTCTGTTGCCTGAGGGGCTCAACCTGCTGCAGAAACCCTTTGCCAACGAAGAGCTGACGCGTAAATTGCGTGATTGCCTCGATGCCTGATGATCGAAAATTACTGTTTAGGCATGACCGCGTCGTATGAGGCGTTGATCTCGGCGACCTTGTCATTGGCAAACTTGATAAATTCAGGCGGCAAACCCTTCCCCTCGATCTTGTCGGGATGGAATTCTGAAACCTTTTTACGGTAGGCTTTTTTGATCTCCGCCTTGCTCGCCCCCTGAGAGATTCCCAGCAGCGCATAATGTTTCTCGAGACCCACAGAGCTGACCGCATTCGAACCTGTATGGCGTGCGTGCAGAGATTGGTAAACGCTGTCGTGGATATTGAACGCTTGCTTGGCTTGCTGCAGCATCGCTTCTTCGGCGGGATGCAGTTCGCCGTCCGCCATTGCCACTTCGAACAAAAAATTCATCATGAAGTTGCAGAGCTGTGCCTCCTGGCGAAACAGTTCGCCGAACTGCTGGGCATAGCTGGCAAAACTTTCATTGCTCTCTTTGGCCTGGTTGAAAACGTTGATCGCAAATGCTCGGGTCTGCGCATCGAGGCCCAGTGCTTCCTGCGAAATACGATGAATAGCCGCAATTTCATCCTCACAGACCCGCCCGTCGGCCTTGGCCAGCTTGCCGACCATCGAAAACGCGGCAGTAAAAAAGAGCGCCTGCTTGCGTTGCGGTTCTGAAAAACCGATATGGCTTCCCTGGTGCGCACTTTTCCCACCCATATTGGCCCCGATGGCCGCCCCGATTACCGCCCCGAAAGGGCCCGCAATCATCGCTCCGATCCCACCACCGATTACTCCTGAAAGCCAACTCATATTTAAAACTCCTTGTGGGTCTTGAAATTGTTGTTCTGGTTAGCCGTAGTTTATACTGAAATTGTTACATAATATCTATGGCCAATTTTTCACCTTACATTTCAACCGTACGGATTATTTCTGGTAGTGTAACTTCTCTTCTGTAAATTTTACTTCAAGAACCCTTTTGCCGTTGTAATCGGTCAGTTAACAAACTGTAGGGTTTGCAAACAGCCCCACCGTTTGCGAACGCGGTACTTGGAGCAACAGCAACAAACGCGGTATCCGAACCAGCAACAATCCGCCTTATCTCTGTCAGACGTTCCAGGCGGGAGGAGATAGAACTTTATGAAAACTAAAGATATCGATAAAAAATTTGACGCTGGCCGAAGAATCATTGACGATCTTGACCTTTCTAAGGCTCGCCGACCGGAGCAGGAACAAAAACGCGTCAATGTCGATTTTCCGGTCTGGATGATTCAATCTCTCGACAAAGAGACACGTCGCATCGGCGTTCCTCGGTAATCGATCATCAAAATGTGGCTCGCTGAAAAGCCTGAAAAGATTGCCAGTTGATAGAGAGTGCTCTGGGAAACAGCCCCCTCTCTCCGTAACAGTTTGATTCCTAATCCATCATTGTACTCCCCACATTTTCAAAGCTGGTTCCGTATTTATTTTCTGCAACTCCTGTCGTGGCGTGGGTGGTTGATCGTCAACCCAGACCGGGAAGAGTGCGTCATGACGTTGTTCTGTGGGGAGAGATTGTAGCAACTGGCGTTGCTGGACATGGGGATGGTTGACGACTTGGGTGTGATCGAGGATTGGTTCGAAACAGCAATCGACCTTAGCAAAGCGTTCTTGCCACTCTTCTTGTGTTGCTGAGGCGAAAAGCGCCCGCACTTCGGCAATTAACCCTTTTTGCGGCAGTGGCTCGTGCTGCCGTTTGCTCCAGCCGGGGCGACCGATGGTTTCACAGAAGGTTTGCCAGAACTTGTCTTCAATGGCCCCTAGGGCGATAAAACGCTGATCGGCGGTGCGGTAGATCTGATAGCAGGCGGCTCCTCCGGTGAGTAGATCCATACCGCGCGCAAAGGCTTGCCCCGGTCGTTGGGCCGCAGTTAAGGGTGCGGATTGCCAAGAGAGCGCCATCTCAAACAGGCTGACATCAATGAAGCAGCCGTTGTCGGTTTTGTTGCGTTTTAACAACGCGGCAAGAATGGTGGTCGCAGCCTGTTTGCCGGCGGCGTAGTCACAGATCGGTGGAAAGGGGATGACTGGTGTTTCGCTGGTGCCGGTTAAATTGAGCATGCCGCTCATAGCCAGGTAGGTCAGGTCATGTCCAGCCCGTTCGCGGCAGGGGCCGGTCTGGCCGAAGCCGGAGAGGGCACAGTGGATCAGTCTCGGATTAAGCGTTTGAAGTCGTGCTCGGTCGAACCCGAGACGGGCAAGTACGCCGGGCCGGAACGATTCAAGCATTACGTCGGCCTGCGCGATCAATGTGGCAAGTGTCGCACCATCTTTTGCAGTTTTAAGGTTTAGTTTGAGGATCGATTTTCCGGCGTTGATCTGCTTATACCAGGGGGATACACCGTCGTTATCCTGCATGATGAAACGGCTCATGGGGTCACCCTGAGGTGGTTCGATCTTCAGAACGCAGGCACCGAGATCTGCGAGTAGCTGGGTGGCGAAGGGGCCGGGCAGGTACTGACTGAGATCGAGTACCCGCACGCCTTCGAGGCAGTCATTGAGCATCGGGTCTCCTTATCATGCTTGAAGGGTGAATTCCCAGGCGCAGAAAAACTCCTCTGGACGCGC
>JAKIUS010000410.1 GCA_021647445.1 Geopsychrobacter sp.
CCTCGTATCTTGCGGCCTCGACCTATCCTGAAGGCTGGCCGAGCGGTCGTCAGGCGGTTTTATCGGAAAGTCTCCCGACCACTCTAAGCTACACGACGGCACCGACGGACCCTCTGCGTCTTCAGGTCAGACTCAGATCCGGGACGCACCGGGTCATGGATATGTGGCTGGCACCGGCGGCTACCGAGAAAAAGATATCGGTCACGGCCAGTCTGCAGCCGCTGGAGTCGCTTCGTCACCTCCCCTTTAAGGAGAGTTCAACCTCCTTTTATGAGACTGACGGCAGCCGCAAGGGCTATGTCAAAGGGAGCTACAAGCCCAGAGAACGGCTCTTGATGAGTTGGTGGGCGTTGGCCTGGAAGATAGGGCAGGATAAATCTCTAGGTAAAGACAGACAGGACGGGACGGTCTTCTACACCAGCCTGAAACCCTGGGCACGCAAGGCCTCGGATATGCGTGATTTTGCCAATTTTCTCAACTACTGGGGCTGGAAGTTATAACCGAACAGGCTCCTAAACGAACAGATATGAACGAAGATTCCTTTACGCTCAGAGAATTAAGCTGGCGTCATAATTTCATAAAGAGAGCGAGAAACACATGAAAAAAGTGCTGGTACTGGCCATTGTTCTTCTGCTGGCTATCGCCGGAGGTCTGGCGGGCATCAAGGCCCTGCAGATTAAGGCGATGATCGCTCAGGGCAAGCAATTTTCCATGCCTCCGGAGATCGTCACCTCGGCACAGGTACAAACTGCCTCCTGGGAATCCACCTTAAATGCCGTCGGCTCGATTGATGCGGTGCAGGGAGTGGTGATAACCGCCGAGGTCACTGGCAAGGTCGAACACATTGCCTTTAAAGCCGGTGGCCATGTTTCGGCGGGAGATCTGCTGGTGCAACAGGACATCTCCGTCGAAAAGTCTCAACTGCAGGCCGCCGAGGCCCTGGCGCAGTTGGCGCGGCTCAACCAGGAGCGCGCAGCGACCTTGCTGCCCGACAACGCCATCTCCCAATCAGAATACGATAATGCTCAGGCCAAACGGGCCGAGGCCGAGGCCCAGGTCGAGAATATCCGCTCGCTGATCGGCAAAAAAACTTTGCGCGCGCCCTTTGCCGGACGCCTCGGAATCCGCCGGATCAATCTGGGGCAAATCATCAATGACGGCCAGGCAATTGTGACCCTGCAATCCTTAGGTTCCGTCTTTGTCAATTTTCTGCTGCCGCAGCAGCGTCTGGCCAGGATCAGGCCCGGTTTGGAAGTGCGGATTACTTCCGATGCCTTAGGCGATCAATCCCTCAGCGGCAAGATCACGGTTATTGATCCCGAAGTCGATACCGCCACACGCAATATCCGCATCCAGGCGCTACTGGACAATCCCGATGAACAGTTGCGCACCGGCATGTTTACTCAGGTGGTGGTGGTTCTGCCGCGTCAGAAAGAAGTGCTTACCATCCCCGCCACCAGCGTGCTCTACGCGCCCTACAGCGACTCGGTCTTTGTCATCGAAACCAAAAAGGAATCTGCTGGAGCCGCCGCCGGCCAGAGCGTACGCCAACAATTCGTGAGTCTGGGAGAGAAACGCGGCGACTTTATCGTAGTCAAGTCAGGTCTGACGGCCGGAGAGTCGATCGTCAGCACCGGGGCATTTAAACTGCGCAACGGCCAGGACGTGGTGGTGGATAATAAACTCGCGCCTGATTTCAAGCTGCGCCCTCAGCCGTCTGAGGGCTAGCAGTCTGTCGGACTTGCCGGACCGAAGCGAAAATTTGACTGTTTGAGGTCAGATTTTCGCCCATTTGAGAGTAATAGCCGTAGCTATTGATCGAAAAGGAGCTAAAATATGGACCAAACAGACGAATTTGCAGCCGGTTCATGGCCAGTCCGACAGGCTGCTCGGCGATGAAATTTACCGACATCTTCATTAATCGCCCGGTGCTGGCCCTGGTGATCAGTCTGCTGATTATTATCTCCGGCCTGCAGGCGATCCGCTCCTTAAATGTGCGCCAGTACCCGCGCAGCGACAATGCCGTGGTCACCGTCACCACCGTCTATATCGGTGCCGATGCCGAACTGGTGCGCGGCTTCATCACCACACCGCTGGAACGGGTGATCGCCGCCGCCGACGGCATCGATTACATCGAGTCCCAAAGTGCGCAGGGGCTCTCCACCATCAGCGCGCGCTTGAAACTTAACTATGATCCGATCAAGGCGCTCTCTGAAATCAGCGCCAAGGTCAACCAGGTGCGCGGGGACTTGCCCCCCGAGGCCGAAGTCCCGGTCATCAACGTCGAATCGGCCGACAGCAAATTTGCCTCGGCCTATCTGAGTTTCACCTCCGACAGTCTCAAACAAAATCAAATCACCGATTACCTGGTGCGCATTGTCCAACCCCGCCTTTCTGCTTTGGAAGGCGTGCAGCGTGCCGATGTTCTCGGCGCACGCACCTTCGCCATGCGCATCTGGCTCAAACCCGAACGCATGGCCGCCTTCAATATCAGCCCGGCCCAGGTTAAAGAGGTGTTGACGGCCAATAATTACCTGGCAGCGCTGGGACGCACCAAGGGCGCGCTGATCCAGGTCAACCTGACCGCCAACACCGACTTGCGTTCGGTGGCCGAATTCAAACAGCTGATCGTGCGCGAAGAAGATGGTGGCATCGTGCGACTGGAGGATATCGCCGACATTGTACTGGGCGCAGAAAATTATGACGCCGAGGTGCGCTTTTCTGGTCGCACCGCCGTCTTTATGGGGATCTGGCCGCTGCCGAATGCCAACGCACTCGACGTCATCAAGCGCGTACGGACCGAAATGAAGGAGATCACCAGCCAGTTGCCCGAGGGGTTAGAGGGA
>JAKIUS010000411.1 GCA_021647445.1 Geopsychrobacter sp.
CTGTCGACCTCTTCGACCGTCAGTCCCATCTCCTGCATGTGCTCCAGGCCCTTAAAAATGGCGTAGACGCCGATGCGATTGGCGATGAAATTGGCGGTATCCTTGGCGTAGACCACGCCCTTGCCAAGACGGCGGCTGATAAAGTCGGACATCCCTTTAACCACTTCGGGGTCGGTCTGTGCACAGGGTACGATCTCGAGCAGGCGCATGTAGCGCGGCGGGTTAAAGAAGTGGGTGACGAGGAAGTTTTTCTGAACTTCTGGCGGTAGCACCTCGGCCAGTTCGTTGACCGACAGGCCGCTGGTATTGGTCGAGAGGATCGCCCCCTCGGCCAGATGCGGGACCAGGTTGGTCAGCAGGCTCTTCTTGATATCCATGCGCTCGATGACCACCTCGACCACCCAGTCGCAGGATTTGAGCTGAGTCAGATCATCGCTTAAGTTGCCGATGCTGATCTGCTGCAGATACTGCGGCAGGTAAAGCGGGGCCGGTTTCATCTTCTTCAGCGCGTCGCGTCCGCTTTTGGCGATGCGGTTGCGTACCTGTGGACTTTCAAGGGTCAGCCCGGCCGCCTCTTCAGCGGGGAGCAGGCTGTTGGGGGTGATGTCGAGCAGCAGCACGTCGAGCCCGGCATTGGCCAGATGGGCTGCGATGGTGGCGCCCATGACGCCAGCGCCTAAAACGGCAACTTTGTTGATCTGCCTCATGATTTTCCTCCGTTATTGGTTGGTGCCGTGACAGTCTGATCCTGGTAGAGACCTTCAATTCTGTCACGATATTTCTCGTAGATGACCTTACGTTTCATCTTTAAGGTCGGGGTCAGTTCGCCGCCTTCGATGGAAAACTCACGCGGCAGTAAAACAAATTTCTTAATGGTCTCGTAGGGTGGAAGATGCTTATTCATCTCTTTGACGCGCTCGGTTTACAGTTCTAAGGTGCGACGATTGCTGACCAGTTCGTTGGTGTCCAGGTAAGGGAGTTTCTCCGCTTTGGCGAACTCCAGAACGCGATCGATGTTGGGGGTCAAAAGCGCAACCAGATAGGGTTTGCGGTCGCCAAAGACATAGGCCTGCGAGATGAACTTATCGAGGCGCAGTTCGTTTTCAACCGCTTGCGGGGCGATGTTCTTGCCACCGGCGGTGACGATGATCTCCTTCTTGCGGTCGACAATGAAGATATAGCCATCTTCGTCGATCTTCGCGATATCACCGGTCTTGAACCAGCCGTCGACAAAGGCCTCGGCGGTGGCCTGTGGATCCTCGTAGTAGCCGCTCATGATCTGCGGTCCCTTGAGCAAAAGTTCGCCATCCTCCGCCAGTTTGGCTTCGGTCTCTTCAAGCAGGGTGCCGACCGAGCCGAAACGGACCTTCCAGGGCGCATTTAAGGTGACCGCCGGACTGGTCTCGGTGAGTCCATAGCCTTCGAAGGTCGGAATACCGATAGTCCACATGAATTCGTTGATGGTCTTGTCCAGCGGTGCGCCGCCGGAGATGAAGTAGCGCAGATTGCCGCCGAAGCGTGCGCGAATCTTGCTGAAGACCAGGCGGTCAAGAAACTTATGTTCGAGGCGCAGGAGAAAGCCGATCGGTCGTGGTTCGATGAAACGGCGCAGCATGAATTCACGACCCCGCGCAACGGCGCGATGAAACAACCAGCGCTTAAAAGCGCTTGATTGATGGACATTTTCGTAGATGCGCGAGTAGATTTTCTCGAACAGGCGCGGCACGCTGACCATGACGCTGGGACGGAAATCGAGGATGTTTTCGATGACCTTGTCGACGCTCTCGGCAAAAGCGATATGGCAGCCGCAGAGCAGCGCAGCATGATAGCCAGCGGTGCGTTCTAAAACGTGACTTAAAGGCAGGAAACTCAAGAAGACTTCGGTGGGGTCAAGGCCTTCGAGTTTCTTCATGCCGGCGGTCGCATTGAAGACCATATTGGACTGGCTGAGCATGACCCCCTTGGGGTTGCCGGTGGTGCCTGAGGTGTAGATAACCGTGATCAGGTCGTCGGGCTTGATCTCATCGATCCAGCCTTCGATCTTTTCCTGCTCCTTGTCAGTCAGCGGGTAAGAGACCTCTGAGAGCTGGTAGAGGGAATAGACCGGCAGTTCACGCAGACCAAGGAAACGATCATAGGAGATCACCAGTTCGACATTGGGAATCTGATCTTTAACCGCAATAAGTTTTTCGTATTGTTGCCGGGTTGAGACAAAGACGATACGTGCGCCGCTGTGATTGATGACATAGGCCGCCTGCTCGCCGGTGTTGGTGGCATAGATCGGCACCGTGATGCCGAGAGCCGACTGCACGCCCAGATCAGAAATGGCCCAACCGGCACGGTTCTCCGAGAAGATCGCGACCCGGTCGCCCGGAGCCATGCCCGCTTTGCGCAGTCCGCGGGCTGCCATCAACACCCGCATATAGAACTCGGCATAGCTCAGGGTGATGATCTGGCCGCTTTTTTTGTAGCTGATCGCGGGGCGGTCGGCATGTTTCCGGGTAGTGTCACGCAGCATGGCCGGAACTGATTTGTAGGGCAGGTTACTCATCTTGAATTCCTCATAGGAAATACTGTTATATATTACCTTTACGTTCACGTCAACTACAAGATGCACAACAACCTTTCTTAGCAATTATGCCACGGAAAGGTCGGTTGTGCAGTTGGTGCGGAGCGATTTCAGTGATATCGCTCCGCACCTTGAAACGGGTCGCTTAGAATAGATAGCTCAGCTGAACACTGGCAATGTCGACACTGTTTTCAAATTCACCCTGCACACTGCCGCGACCTTCGTCTTCCGACCCTACGGTGGCGGTCTTGTTGAATTTGGAGTCGGGGACAAA
>JAKIUS010000412.1 GCA_021647445.1 Geopsychrobacter sp.
TTCTGCTAATTTCAAGGCAGCTATCATTGATCGCAAAACGGTTACCAGAACGCTTGAAACTGCAGTAATCGACTGGCTTCAGTATCTTGGTGTTGCCAGCTCTGTTCAAAGTCGCGATCAGGGAAAATTGGGGCACGAACTAAAAGTGGGGCTCGCCGACTCAGATGGCACACACGATCTCACACATGTCGGTGTCGGAGTTAGCCAGGTCCTTCCGATTTTAGTGATGTGTCTATTGGCTGAGACAGATTCAACCCTCGTATTTGAACAACCTGAACTACATTTGCATCCCAAAGTTCAGACATTGCTGGGTGATTTCTTTCTTTCGATGGCATTGAGTAACAAACAGTGCATCGTAGAAACCCATAGCGAATATTTTATTGACCGCCTGCGATTCCGTATCGCCGCTGCATCCCCTGAAGCTGAATTAAACAGTCAAACAAAGATCTACTTTGTCGAAAAGCCGGCTCAGGGGTCATCGTTCCGTGAAGTTGCAATCAACGAGTATGGAGCTATTTCAGACTGGCCCGAAGGCTTTTTTGATCAATCACAGCAGCAAGCCGAAGAGATTTTGCGGGCTGCTACTGCGAAACGAAAGGCAGCCCGAAGGAAGAAAGATGGATAGCCAGCCCAGTGTAACTATTGATGCCGGCGTCCTTGCTGTTCCTCACTCCACCTGCACCGTTGATGATGCATTCCAGTATGTGGACACATTGTTGGACTGGAGCACGCTTCTTGATGAGCCATGGGTTGCCATTTACATGAGCGAAAGAGCATCAGAGGCTCTTGTCGAGGATGGCCTTTATCCGTTGCGCGAACAGCTCAGGGAACTCTTTGATACCCATGGCATTGTTGAGTATGACGTCAATACTGTTGCAAAAATTGTGGACCAACTGCTGACAATCACCCCATCCTTTGAGACCTATTACAGGTTTAAGGATGTTTTGTCGGAAAATTTTGAGACTAATCCCGATATTATCAGACTGACGACTCATGATGGTTTACAGTCTGATTTGGCCCGCTGCATCACTCTTATCGCTGTTTTGCGAAAGCATTGTTTGCAGCCGCTCGGAGGACATTCACTTATACTGAGAGAGGCCCCTAAACAGGTTATTCAGGTCAAGGCACAGATTCACGACCTTGAACACAAGAGGGATGATATTCCAGCATTACCTTGCCCGCCCGAGTTTTTCGAAGGCGATGTTTTGGTGTGCGATGATTTCCGAGGATTAATCAATTGTCTTGATGAAGCCTCAATTCTTATTGGTGCATCTGATAATTTGGGCATTGAACTCTCATTCAGGATTGCCCTGTTCAAACAAGCCATTGCCTTAGGTGAAGAACCTGAATGGGGGATCACCTCAGTTCCTCGCTTTGGCCCTAATTTTCGCGAGACGTGCCAGCATTGCTGCACAGACCAAAACGATTCTTTGCCGCCAAAAATTCTCCGCTCAATAGTTGAAACTTATCGAGGCCAGAACCTTCCCGCCGTGCATGCGCTTAGAACAGGATCAGGAGGTCAAGACCCACAGCGGATGCGCGGATCCGACAAAGCCCAGCGACGTGACATAGATCGAGAATTTCATCTCCATTATTGGGACTGCGCCGATGGTACTATCGAGCTGGCTTCAATTGTTTATCACAATGACTTTTCGATACCGGAGTAACATCGATGCGGGAGGATTGGCAATACAGTACCACTCATAACAGCGCCTGCAAGGTCATCGAAGAACAGTCGTTATGGGGGCAGGCTGTTTGTCGTATCTGGCTGCCAAATCAAGATGCGGTTGTACGGGTTCCAAGTTCCTCATTACGCCCACTAAATGCCGAGTTGCAGCCAGAAAATGAAGCTGAACGCATAACTTACGTTGCCGCTGCCGCAAAGGTGGCTGAAGTGCTAGAAGGATCTGCCAGCTCTGCCGATGGCCATGTGCTGTTGGCTCCAATGGAGTCCAATGTTATTCCTCTACCACACCAGATCAACGCTTTGTCTCGCGCCATCTCTGGAGACCGGGTGCGGTATCTGCTGGCTGATGAAGTTGGGCTTGGTAAGACCATCGAAGCCGGTTTGATCATGCGAGAACTGAAACTGCGCGGGTTGGTCAAACGAATTCTCGTCGTTGCTCCCAAGGGTATCGCCACTCAATGGGTAGCAGAAATGAAAACCCATTTTAGTGAACAATTCCAGCTCGTGCTCGGTGAAGACATCAATACATTACAGCGTCTATCTCCGAACGGTGATAGACAGAGCACTGCCTGGTCGGTGTTTGATCAGGTTATTGTTTCACTGGATTCTGTTAAACCCATGGATAAGCGGCGTGGATGGTCAGCTGACCGCATTGCCGACTATAACCGCAATCGGTTTGAGGACCTGATTACCGCAGGTTGGGATCTCGTGATTGTGGATGAAGCCCATCGTCTGGGTGGTAGCACAGATCAGGTAGCCCGCTATAAACTTGGTCGTGGTCTGGCAGAAGCCGCACCCTATGTGTTGCTCCTTTCAGCCACCCCCCACCAGGGCAAGACGGATGCCTTCCATCGCCTGATGAGTCTGCTGGATGACAAAGCTTTCCCCGATATGGATAGCGTCTCTCGCGAGACCGTAGCCCCTTATATCATTCGTACTGAGAAACGCAAAGCTATCGATGCTGATGGTAATGCTTTGTTCAAACCACGTCGCACCCAGATGGCACCCGTAAAATGGGAAACTCGTCATCACCTTCAGCGGGTTTTGTACGAAGCGGTCACTGACTATGTTCGTGAAGGTTATAACCAGGCATTACGGGAAAAAAAGCGTCATATCGGATTTTTGATGATCTTGATGCAGCGGTTGGTGG
>JAKIUS010000413.1 GCA_021647445.1 Geopsychrobacter sp.
CGGTAAACATCCCCGAGCAACTGCCGCAGGTCGGGCAGGCCGAGCGCTCGACTTTAAGACAATCATCATCACTGACCTTGTCATCGACCGCCATGACCATGGCATCAACCAGATCAAGACCCTTTTCATTGCCGCCGAGCACCACCTTGCCCGCTTCCATCGGGCCGCCTGAAACAAAGATCGCCGGGATATTCAAACGCAGGGCGGCGTTAAGCATACCGGGGGTAATTTTGTCACAGTTACTGATACAGACCAGCGCATCGGCACAATGGGCATTGGCCATATACTCCACCGAATCGGCGATGATCTCGCGTGACGGCAGACTGTAGAGCATGCCACCATGCCCCATAGCGATGCCGTCATCGATGGCGATGGTATTGAATTCTTTAGCGATACCACCAGCCTTTTCGATCTCGCGACAGACCAGCTGGCCGATATCCTTTAGGTGCACATGCCCCGGCACGAACTGGGTAAACGAATTGACCACCGCGATGATCGGTTTGCCAAAATCCTCTTCTTTAACGCCGGTGGCACGCCACAAAGCACGAGCTCCTGCCATATTGCGGCCGCTGGTGGTGGTTGATGAACGATATGGAATCATTGATTGAACTCCCTTTTATGGTCCTGAATCAGTATGTACTCGAGGGCAAAGAGCACAATTTATACACCGTTTACTCACGGTTTCAGGATGGTTTTAAGTCTATCCGCCTGCCACAACATCCATAGAGCAGGCCGAGATGAAAGGTTAAGCCTTGAACCTGACAATATACCCCGAAATTTCAACAAACGAAACAGCCAGACTCTAATCTTCTGCGAAAAGAGCCACTGAAAGTAAAAGTTGCGTAAAACAGACGCCCACAGCGCGCGCAGGAAGAGCAAGACATGCTAGAAAAAAGAGAAGAGCATGAGAAAGGGGAGATTTCAATGGCCAGTCAATCAGACAATCCAGAGTATGGTTTCGGGGAAGAGGTTGCCAACAGTATCACCCATGGCATTGGGATTCTGCTGGCCATCACCGGCCTGGTGGTGATGATCTATTTTGCGGCGCTCTACGGTACTCGCTGGCATATTGTCTCTTGCAGCATCTTCGGGGTCACAATGATCTTCGCCTACACCACCTCGACCCTTTACCACAGCATCCCCTTAAGAGGACCAAAAAAAATCCTGCGCATCTTCGACCACGCGGCGATCTTCCTGCTCATCGCTGGCACTTATACCCCTTTTGCTCTGATCAGTCTGCGTGGTCCCTGGGGATGGTCACTCTTCGGTGTCACCTGGGGACTGGCCATCATCGGCGTACTGGGCAAAATATTCATGGCGAAAAAACTCGCTGGATTTTCAACCCTGCTCTACATCGCCATGGGCTGGGTTGTGATTATCGCGGCACGACCAATGCTGGCCAATGTCGAAACCGGTGGTCTGCTATTGCTTCTCGCCGGGGGATTGGCCTACACCGGGGGCGTTATCTTCTACGCCTTAGATCTCATGCCCTACAATCACATGGTCTGGCATCTCTTCGTCATGGCTGGCAGCACCCTGCATTTCTTTGCAATTCTGCTCTACGTGATTCCCGGTCCTGGCGGGATCTGAGCTTGTCCACTGACGAAACATACATGAATTTGCCCAGACATTGACCTTCAGAAACACCATCTGCCTAAATATGAGGCGCCCAATCGAGTCGCCGACCACTTAAAATCAATAATATCGTCATGTTAGAACAATGGCATGAAGCCTGCTATCTCCATGAAGCAGATCGGGAATCACGAGCAAAGGCGCTCTAACCTTCTTTACGAGGGATAGGGCGCTTTTTTTTCGAACATTATCCGACCGATTTTTATCAATCGAGTCAATTTATTCATGCGCATTGCGCACATCCAAAGGAGTTTAAGAATATGAAAACCAAACAATTCTGCGTCATGCTTGTTGCCCTGCTGATGGTCATCAGCACTCTGGTCCCCGCCAGCGCCGCAGTTGAAGTCGAAGGTGCAACCTATGTTGGCGTCAGTAACATGTACCTATGGCGCGGATTCGATCTCAGCAACAGCAATGCTGTCGTTCAAGGCGGTATGGACGTCAGCGTCAAGGGGCTGACCTTGAGTTACTGGAGCAATCTGGACTTAAGTAGCAGTGAAATGAATGAAACTGATTTTACCATCGATTACGGCATAGCCCTCAGTGACCTGGTTGCGATCGGCGTTGGCAATGTCTTCTACGCCCTCGACAACGCTGCAGACACCAATGAACTCTACTTCGGAATCAGCCTGAACACTTTACTAGCGCCGACACTCACCACCTATTTCGATTATGACCAAGCCCAGAAAGATGGACTGTTTCTCACCTTCGACATCACTCATGATTTTGAGTTGAATAAAAACCTGATTCTCAGTCTGGGAGGTCTGGTCAGCTACAATCAAAAAAGTGATTATTCCATCGGTGATTACAGTGCCTGGCACAATTACGAACTGAATCTCACAGCGGATTATACCCTTAACCAACAGATCAGTCTCAGTCCCTATATTATTTTTTCTGACGCTCTCAGTCATGCTGCAGATAAAAAGATCAAGCAGGAGACGGCGGGCGGGATTAATCTGACTCTGAATTTCTGATCAATAAGCACCTTAGTTCAGCAATTTAAACACTGCCAACGCGCCATCGTTCCGCAATGAACGGTGGCGCGTTCTGCCTAACAACAACATCCGCTCTGCAGAGGGCAACCCAAAAGAATCAAATTCCTCACACCGCAAAGTTGACTAATCCATATTTATCCGTAAAGCTGTAGAGAGGATTAATTGACTGGCAGAGAGACCTTACTGCAAGGTCACGGGGGTTCGCGAC
>JAKIUS010000414.1 GCA_021647445.1 Geopsychrobacter sp.
GAAACTGCATGAGATGCCTCCAAGGCTTTTCGGTTTGTTATGCATAGTCATACCAGAACCGAAAAATAACATGCAAAGATTTTCTCAAATGGATTTCAGGCAAGCCTGTCCGCAACTGGGGCAAAATTTCCAATTCAGCACCAGTAAAGCGCCACAACGGCAGTGGAAGGGATCAATTTTTTTTTGTTTGCGGGCGCGCACATACAATAGCCCCATCAACGCCAGCAGATTAATGCCGATGAGAAGCTCAGCAGGAAGGCTGAGAGTCAATAATGATTCGGCATTACAACGTCCACAGGAATAACTCCAATAATTATACGAAAAAAGGCTCAATCCGATCACCGCAATCAGCAGCAAAAACCAATAACGTTTTTTCATGTCACCACCTCAGCCGCGCCACTCCCACAGGAGGGACAAAAACGATGACTGATTAATTTCCGTTGTTGACAGACCAAACAGTTTTCGCGCAATCGTTGCAGGCAATGTGGGCAAACCATCCAGTCGAGTTCTATCTCCTTCTCACAGCTCGGACAAGAGGCGGTAACCGTCTGTGCAACCGGATGATCGTTCAGTTCATCCTGAATACGCAGCAACAGAAAGGCCAAGGTTATCAGCAGCAGAAATATCATTATTTACTCCATCACCGGCCTAATAACCTATCGGGCGGGCCTAGGCGACAGCCTTGGGAATCCGGGCATTATCCGAATCGATAACCCCGTCTCTCAAGACCACTATTCGGTCAAAGTAAGGGCGATTCTCATCATTATGCGTCACCATAATGATCGTCTGTCCTTCAGCATTAAGCTCCTTGAAGAGCTCCATGATCTCTTCACTGGTAGCGATATCAAGACTACCGGTTGGTTCATCCGCCAGAATCAGCGGCGGATTATTCACCAGCGCCCGGGCGATTGCAACCCTCTCCTGCTCACCGCCGGAGAGTTGATTCGGTAAATGAGCGATACGATGAGCCAGGCCGACCCGTTTCAGCACTTCGGCGGCCATCCGTTTCTTTTCAGCCGTGGCGAGTTTCTTGACGGCCAACGGCAACATGACATTCTCAAGAGCAGTCAAGTAAGGGATGAGGTTGAAGGATTGAAACACGAACCCCAGATATTCACGCCGGAAATCAGCCCGTTGTTCAGAACTTAAACCATAAATATCAATATCATCAACCAGCACCTTCCCGGCAGTCGGGTGACACAGACCACCAAGAATTGAGAGCAGGGTGCTCTTCCCTGACCCCGAAGGCCCCATGATACCAAGGAAACTTCCTTCCTCAACCGCCAATTCAAACTTATTGAGAGCAATCACGCAATCCGCGCGACTCTCGAAATGTTTGTCGAGTTGTTTTAATTGTACAAACGGCATATTCAACATCCTTTCGGTGCCTGGCAGACTATCAGACTACCGGTAAACTGCCTGCTAAAGGGCCCGCAGCGCTTCGGTCGGGTCAAGACGACTGGCCTTGAGCGCCGGATAGAAGGATGCCAGAGTACCGACCAGCAAAGCCAGCAGCACAGCGCCACCACCGAGCATGGGGTCCCAATGCAGGGCGACTTCGTTATCGGTCATCAGGGGCAAGATTAAATAGGTGACGCCCATGCCGATCAAGAATCCGAAAATACCAGCGATAATACTGACAAGGGTCGATTCGAACAGAATCAGGCGCATGATATGGGCACGGCGAAAACCCAGAGCCCTGAAAATACCGATTTCGCGGGTCCGTTCATTGACCGATCCCATCATCGTCACAAAAACCACCAGGGCACCGATCAGCAGGACCACGGCAGCCACGGCCAGTGAAAAATTGCGAAACTGATTAAGGGCGTGCATACGGGTTTTAACCACCTGTTGGATGGCACTGACATCGGCACCGGGCAACACTTCGCTGATCTGATCAACCATATCGGTTACCGGACAGTTAGCACAAAGTGCTGCCACCTCAACCAGCGACACTATGCCCTCTTTCCCGAGTAAGCGTTGCGCGGTCGGCAATGCGGCGATCAAAATCTGATCATCCTGCGAACCACTCTTTTCGAGAATCCCGGTCAGGGTAAAGGTCTCGCCGCCAATTTCAACCTTATCCCCCATTTGAAGACCGAGTTTTTGCGCCACAGAGGCTCCGGCCACCAATTCATGACTCTCCTCAATCGGGCGACCGTTGACCTTCCACCACTTCTTAAGCCTGAACTCCTTATCCGGTTCAACCCCCATGATCATAACCCGCTCCCCATTTACGATCATCGCACCTAACACTTTCGGTGCGACAACGGAGATATTCAGGTGATTGCGGATACTCATGATCTTGATCAGGTCTTCCTGATGAATCTCCTGCGGATCGAGAGAGACACCACCGAGGCTGATGCCGCCATAATTAAGCGAAAGATCATCGCTGTGCGGAGTAATCAGGATATTCGCCCCGTAATTCTCCATTTTTTTCTGCACATCTTCGGTCAGGGTTGTCGACAGCGAAATCAAGGTGACAACGGTTGAGACCCCGATCAACAGACCGGCGATTAGAAAAGCCAGCCGACTCTTTCGGCGACGAAGATTATTAAAAGCGATGGTTTCAAGCTTCATATTTAATCCCTTTTAACGGAAAGAGCAGGGTTTTAAATCCCGAAATACCAGCCACCCTTAACGATATCCGCCTGAGCAATCAGAATTTTCCCAGTCCCAATCTGCCGCGCCAGCGGTGCGGGGTTACAGCCCCCCTTGACTTCATTGACCAGGTCGGTACGAAATTGCTGCCCACAGTTGTTGCAGACCATAAAGTCACCCTCTTGCCGATAGCCTTTTAATTCACGGTAGCAAACCTCACAGGCATCAAAAGCC
>JAKIUS010000415.1 GCA_021647445.1 Geopsychrobacter sp.
CGCCGTCGATGAAGAATGGGGAACCATCAGTAAAATCGGCCTGCGCTCAACCGTTGTCGAGACCATCGATCATGCCGAAATCATCGTCCCCAATTCACAACTGATTTCCGAGAAAGTCACCAACTGGACTCTCTCTTCGCGCGTGGCGCGCCTAGTGGTACCGGTTGGAGTCGCCTACGGCAGCGATGTCGAACGGGTGATGCATATTTTGACCGAGGTGGCAGCGAACCATGCCGACGCAGTCCAGGAACCGCCACCAAGTATCCTGTTCATGGAATTTGGCGACAGTTCACTCAATTTCGAAATTAGGGTCTTTATTCAAGATATTGCCGCGCGTTTCCGTATCCGTAGTGAAATGCTGCAACTGATCGATGCCCGTTTCCGTGAAGCTGCCATCGAGATCCCCTTCCCGCAGCGCGATCTGCACCTGCGCAGCGTCGATGCGCAGATACTAAAGAAAACTTGCCCGGTAAGTTCACCCCCAAACGCCGGGGACTAGTACCCTGTGGCGCCCTACAAGAACGCAACGAAGATCCTGTTATTTTAGGGTAAGCAAACAGTTATTTTTCGCCCTCTTTCACTTGCGATACCTGCTTGCTCTGCAACACATAGGAAAACACCCCCCGCATCCGCTTGAGGCGTTTCAGCAGGATCTTCTTCTTGCTCCCCTGCAGCTGCGTTATTTGCGCCGACAAGCGATCACAGTCTTTGAGCAGCACGGCAAGCTCTTCACTAGTGAGATGCATCGCCTGCCGGGTCTGACGACTTAAATCATCAAAACTGCTCGACAACTCCGTAGCCAAAACAGTACCAACCAAGGAGACAAGCAAGAGGCTGCAACACAGAAGGGTCAGCGCTCTCATCACCGCTTCATCCCTGGATGACAGCGTTCACAAGCATTCATGGGAAAGGCCACTTTCATGTGACAGTAGCCGCAAAATTCTCCTTTTAAAATACGCGCCATGGAAAAGTGCTCTGTGGTCTGCTGCTTGATATTGAACAGATCGGGATGACAGGTATCACAGTCAACCCACTGATTATGCTCTTTATGCGGAAAAACCGCCGCCGGCACTCGGCCCCAGGCCGCCTCCAGTGTTAACTCTTTGTCGAAGCTCACATCCGGCGGCTCCTCGTTGAGAAAACGGGCCGGCTGAACCTGACCGCGACGCATCATCTCGGACCAGTCGATCTCATTGCCGAACTCGTCGGGGGGCAGATCCTGACTAAAGGCGCGAAAGTCACCACTGCGATAACTGAGATCGCCATTGTGACAAATTTCACAGTTCAGTTGCGGAGCGAATGCCAGTTTACCATTGTGGCAGGCTCCGCAGTAGCGGCCATCCTTGATATCCTCACAACTGATTTCAGTGACACCGACCGCCATATCGAATTCCAGTTCGGCATGACAGACCCGGCAGGTAAAACGGGTACGATGGGTCCAGTGCGAAAAAGAGACCGGCTTGACACCATGGCGGGTCGCGACACGGTCGATCAGGATATTCCCGAACAGGTCGGGGCTCGGCAGCTCCGGCAATTGATAGATGTTTGCTGCGGCCTGTTGCCAGCCCAGGGCACAAAGCACGACCAGCAGACAGAGGGCTATTGAACCTTTTCGGTATGACATCGCTGACACCCTCGCAGAGGAAAGGCCACGCTACCGTGGCAGACACCACAATACTTTCTATTGAAGATATCGATCATCGAATATGTTGTTGAGCCTCTTTTCACGCCGACAAAGATCTCTGGATGGCAGGTTTCACAGCCGTTCCAGTCGACATGCTTTTTATGCGAAAAGATGATATTCGGCATCCCCTTTACCTTCGCCTGCAGGGCAAAATCATCTTGAACCGGCAGGGATTCTTGCTTGACCGAAACCCCTTCGAGATAATCGATCGGCTTGATCAAACCTGCCGTTTCGGCCTTATCCCAATTGATCTTATTACCGAACCGTTCGGCCGGGAGTCCTTTGATAAAGGCATAAAAATCCCGCTTGCGCTGGGGGTCTTTAGCGGGCAGGTGGCAACGCTGACAGCGCGCGGCTGCGCTCTTTTTTTGAGTGAGGTCACAAGCGGCAAAAATCAGCTGATTCTGATAGCGAGTTTTACCATTGTGACAAGTGCCGCAATAATAGTCCTGCATGTTATCGGCAGCGGTGATTTCGGTCGCACCGGCTTGCATCTCAAAGGCAATATCGACGTGACAGAGACGACAGGTGTATTTACTGCGGTGGGTCCAGTGGTCAAATGTCACCGGAGAGAGGCCAGAACTGGTCGAAAAGTTATCGATAATAACCTGACCATAATCGTAGGCGCGTGGGCGTTTCTTCTTGACCCCACCCGCCGCAAACAACAACGAATTCGCGCACAACAACAACACCACCGTCAACACAATGCTCTTCATATGCCTCCTCCTTTGACCCATAACCTGAAGGTGCAACAATCCATTGCCCACTTCAAATCTAATGAAAAATGCTGTCAAGAAGAATAGCCTGATAATTGCCCTTGTCAATTACGCATAACTAACCGTTAAATTCAGTTGTGAATATCATCCCCTACTCTTAACTTGATTCAGTCGCTTTTAAGATGGGTGAATGCGTCCCTTGATATGGGGGGTTGCGAGCCCATTATGCTTAAATGGTTCTATTTCATCACCAGGTGCAGTGGATTCTCCAGCGCTTGGCAGATCCAGCGCAAGAAGCGCGCCCCGGCGGCGCCATCGATGACCCGGTGGTCGTAAGTCAGGGCGAGGGGCATCACCAACTGCGCCTCGAATTCTTCGCCATTCCACTGCGGTTGCATCTCGGCGGTTGAGACCCCCAGAAACGCCACCTGCGGC
>JAKIUS010000416.1 GCA_021647445.1 Geopsychrobacter sp.
TCGATGGGCATTTCTGATACACGCTTATCCATAACCACCCCTAAAGCTCAAGAACCAATGGCAAAATCAAGGGCCGTCGACCGAGATTTCGGTTAAAAAGTTTCCGCAGGGTTTTACGCACATTGACCCGTAGCTCTTCCCAGTCGGCTAGGGCATCGAGGCTCTGTTCCTCCAGTAGTATCCGCAACTGTTCGCGAGCATCCTCAAGCAGTTGTTCGCCAGCGGTCTCCTCTTCGGGGATGAACCCGCGCGTAAAGATCTCCGGGCCATAAACAATGGCTCCGGTTGTCTGATTGATGGCCAGCATGGCGATCACCAGACCATGATTGGCCAGATGACGACGATCACGCAATTCAACCCGTCCGACATCGCCAACCCCCTTTCCGTCAACGAAGATCCGACCATGCTCAAAAGATTCACCGATCTCAAACTTGCTGGCACTGATGCGCATCGACTGACCATTTTCGAGAACCCTGGTGTTCTGCGCCGGCATGCCAAGCTCCATGGCCAACTGGCGATGCTTAACCAGATGACGGTATTCGCCATGAATGGGGACGAAATATTGCGGCCGCACCAGACTATGTACGCGCTTTAATTCCTCACGGCTGGCATGACCAGAGACGTGGATTTCACTGGTCTTTTCGTAGAAAACTTCGGCACCACGGCGATACAGGTTATTGATCAGATCGGAGATCGCCTTTTCATTGCCCGGAATAAACTTGGAGGACAAAATTACCGTATCGCCCGCTTCGAGCTCAATTTTCTTATGGGTGCCAAGCGCGATACGCATCAAGGAACTTAAGGGTTCGCCCTGACTGCCCGTGGTCACTATCAATACCTGTTCAGGCGGCAGTTCACGCATTTCGCGCAGATCGATAAACATCTCATCGCTCGCGTTCAGGTAACCGAGCTGGCGCGCTATAGCAATATTCGACACCATGCTCCGACCATTGACCAGAATCTTGCGGCCGCTCGCCACGGCGGCATCGATCACCTGTTGAATGCGATGAATATTCGAGGAGAAGGTGGCGATGATCACCCGGCGCTGACAGTTCGGAATAATTTCAGCAAAGGCCTTGCCGACGGTCGTTTCGGAGAGAGTATGACCAGTGTTTTCAACGTTGGTTGAATCAGCCAGCAGCAGCAGGACACCCTCATCACCCAGCTCGGACAACCGGGCCAGATCGGTTTTCTGACCATCGACCGGGGTTTCGTCGATCTTGAAATCCCCCGTATGCACCAGGGTTCCGGCAGCGGTCCGGATGGCAAAACCAACGCCATCGACAATCGAATGTGCGGCCCTGAAGGGTTCGACCTGAAAGGGGGCCAAATCGACGACCTGGCGCACAACCAGAGTCTCCATTTCGACAGCAGATTCAAGCTGATATTCCTTCAGCTTGTTGTGCAACAGACCGAGGGTCATGCGCGTACCGTATATGGTCGGGCAACCGAGCTGATGCCATAAAAAGGGGATAGCACCGATATGATCCTCATGACCGTGGGTCAAGACTAGTCCGACAATATCGTCGACCCGCTCCTCGAGCATAGCGACATCGGGCAGCACCAGATCGACCCCCAGCATATAGGCCTCGGGAAACATCAGACCACAATCGATCAACAGAATTTTGCCCTCAGTCTCGAGAGCCATCATATTCAACCCGATCTCGCCCAGCCCACCGAGGGGTAATAAACGAATCTCAGATTCAGGCAACTGCGTCATTTACATGCTCCTCATCAATTGCGCCAGCCAGGCAATCATGCGCCCGAGCCAACAGATCTCCACTATCCCGCTTAATCAAACCCGCGGTTTCCAGCGCAGGCAGGATTCAAAAATGGACGGTTCCCGGCAAAGATCACAGTTTGCCCACCCCCCAGGATATTTTCAAGCCCTTCGACCTAAAGCCACACACCCGCCAACCACAGCACAACTAGGTTCCAGACCCGACCACTGTCGTGCATATAATCAGGACGGACCAACGAGAATGGAACCCTACACAGAATCACCAATGCGATCCAAGGAAAAAAACAGAGGTAAAATAGATACTGACGCACAATACACCTATGACTCCACACAGAGCATCAAATTCGCTATACTACTGAAATCTAAGCATTTTTGTCAATCATATTTTCCAGACAATTCATGCTCAACCCCTCAACCCAGAACCGATTATCGGTTTACTCCAAGGCAACAATCGGCTACATTCTGCAAACGGGAACTACCCGTAACTATTTTCATCCACAGCAGAACTGCCGCACGCGGCTTTCAATGAAAAGGGGAGGATGGCATGTCGGTCAACAAAGTTATTCTGGTCGGAAATCTGGGAAAGGATCCCGAGCTCCGCTACACTCCATCAGGCGCGGCGGTCGCGACCTTCTCGCTGGCGACTACCGAACGCTACAAAGATCGTGACGGCAATCGACAAGAGAAAACCGAATGGCATAATATCGTTGTTTGGCGTCAACTCGCTGAAATTTGTGGCAAATTTCTCCACAAAGGGAAACAGGTCTATATCGAGGGGAAAATCCAGACCCGCTCTTATGATGATCGCGATGGCAACAAACGCTACATGACCGAGATTGTGGCCGATCAGATGCAGATGCTTGGCAGCAAAAATGACGATCAGGGCGGCGGCTACGGTGGGGGGCAACCACAAGGCAACTACGGCAATCAGAACGCCTCGGGAGACCAGCAACAGAATAATCGCACCGGCTCCCAGCAGCCACAGCCTGCCCCCCAAACCAACAGCTTTGAAGAACCGACCTACAACGACGATGACGAGATTCCGTTTTAACCCTTTGCAGGGCCGGTTATTCA
>JAKIUS010000417.1 GCA_021647445.1 Geopsychrobacter sp.
TGAGCACTGAGTATCGCTATGACCCGGCAGGCAACCGCACTGCTGTTATCGATCCGCGTGAGAAAACAACCCGAACCGATTATGATGCATGGAACCGCCCCTGGCGGATCATGGATGCCGATGGCTATGTCAGCCGCACTGAAAAGGATAGCGAGGGCCGCGAGGTGCTCAGCGTCGATGGTAATGGCCACGAGAGTAGCCAGCAACGTGATGCGCTCGGTCAGGTTCTGGTTGCAACCGACGCCCAAGGGCAGTCTACGACCTACAGCTACGATCTGAACGGCAATGTTACAATGCGCACCAATGCGCGCAATATATCGACCCGCATCGGTTACGACGCCGAAGATCGTAAACTGTTGACGATCGAGGCCGCAGGACGACCCGAAGAACGTACCACCGGCGTAATCGCCTACGACAAGGTCGGCAACCCACTGCGGTTGCGCGATGGCAACGGCCCTATCCGCGTCATCGAATACAATGACCTCAACCTGCCGTGGAAGCACTACGATCCGGCGCCGTTTGCCACCAACTTCACAGAAATCCTCTACAACAAAAACGCCCAGCCGATTTCGCGCAAAAACCGTCGCGGCTTCGTCAGTGTCACCGCATACGATGAACTGGGCCGGGTTATTAAGAGCACCGATCCGCTACAGCAGAGTCGTGCCACAACCTATGATCTGGTCGGCAACGTCAAGACCGTTACCGACAAACGCGGGATTCTCACCGAGTATGACTATGACGACCTGAACCGGCCGGTTGAAACCCGGCGCGACGGGGTACGGTTGCTCAGCAATGGGTATGATCCTGCCGGTAACCTCAGCGCCAGAGTTGATGCCAACGGTAACCGCACCGAACTGAGCTACAACGGCCGCAACCGGAAGGGTCAGCCCTTGACTCGGGACAGAATTGATCATTGAACTTGTCATTTAGGATGGCGAGGTACGCAGGGGGATCGAGTATGGATGGTGGCCATTGCAAGCTTGGGAAAAGCTAGGGGAAGTACATAAGTTCGTAAGTTTCGCAGGAGAAAACCATGTCCCCAGCCTGCTAATCCACGAATAACGCAGCAGTAACAACAGTAGCGTTCATTGACAACCGAATACACCAAGCAAGAAGAATGATTAGATGCGGAAGCGGCGGTGTTTGGCCGCATCGCTGCTGGTGCAATGATCATAACTCGGGTCTGTGGTGTTTGGTCTGATTCGAGGCAATCAGATTTTATCCGCGTACAGAGAATTTTGGTTGTTTTTTCAGTTGCTTCGCTTGGTGTATCGGTCCGTAACGAAAAATTAAGGTGCGGGGCAGGAGTCCCCAAAGGTAGGCAATGTCAGTTGAAGCACATCAGCGTAATGGCAAGTTTGGTTCTGGTCCTCGTTATTTCGGCGGTTGTCTGTGCCGCAGATCTTGATGGTTACATTTTTAAAAAAATCTCCGCTGACGACCAGAAGGCTGTTGTCAAAACGCCGCAGAGCGAATTGGCTCTGGTCGGGGTGGGGGATAAAATCGGCGAAAGTGCTGTCATCACACAGATTATCAATGATTATGTTGAATTGAAGCAGATCACGCCACAGGGACCGGAGACTCTGATGGTCTTTGTTGTCGACGGTAAACAGCAAATAAATCGCATAAGCAAAAATATTAAGGTGAGAAAAGTAGTTCCTGGGGTGGCAAGTTCATCCTCTGGCGGCTAATGATTTTCAATCTTTGTCCTTAGGGTTTTTATAAAATTTGAGGGTTCTGGGAGGGTGTATGTTTCCGTTTGGTGTCTCTGCTAAACAGTCCTGTTGTTGCGTGTTTCACGTATCTTGTGTCTTCTTTTTGATGCTGTTTCTTGGTGTTAGCCTGCTGGTTCCAACAGCGGTTACAGCAGGGAGTTACATCATCAATCCCCTGGGTGACTTCGGTGACGTTACGGTCATGGAATTCTCTGGTAACTATGATGCTTATGGGTTGGATGTTAACGGCAATCAGGTTCTTAACACGGCCCCACGCCAGGCGGTTGCCAAAGAGTTTTACAAAACCCACGGGGATGATTACGACTTTCTGGTGTTTTTCACCAACTTTGATCACCTGATGATGACACCGACCAATACGGCTTTTTACAGTCATATTAAAAACGATACTCAGGGTATCGGGAGACCGCTTTCTAACCTTTCATCAATTTATGGTAGTAGCGGACGTTTACAGGGAACCATCGATATGGAGAATATCGATGGTTGGGTCGCAGATCCGATGGACCCCAAGTTTGAAGACGTACTGAATACTTTGACCCACGAGTTGGGGCATCGTTGGTCTTCGTATGTTCAGTTTATTGATGCCACGGGAAACCCGAGCAATGCTTTGTTGGGCTCGGATGATAGCCACTGGAGTTATCTGCTCGATTCCGAGGGTTCGACCCTGTACGGCAACAATTGGCAGGACAACGGGGACGGGACATATACCTCTGTCGCTCCCCTCAGCGCGCAAGATGGATCCTCCCGAGGTCGACTTTTCAGCCCTTTGGAACTCTACTTGATGGGCATGAAAGATAGCTCTGAGGTGCCGGACCTGACGCTTATCGATAATCCTTTAATCGACCGTACAAAACTGCCCGAGCTGGGCGTCACCATTACCGGAACACCTCGGACAGTCTCTATAGATCAGATCATCGCCGCAGAAGGGGCACGTGTTCCCGCTGCTGCTGATGCGCAAAAGGAATTTCGCGTCGGGTTTATCCACCTGGTTACGCCGGGCACCATGACCCAGGCGAATGTATTGCGGGTCGAAAATGTACGCAAAGAGTGGGGCAAGCGCTTTTCGATTCTG
>JAKIUS010000418.1 GCA_021647445.1 Geopsychrobacter sp.
GATTGTCGGCGATGAGCACACCCACGGCAAGGGGACGGTGCAGGCGATGCTTGATCTCGACCGGTCGGTGCGTCTGCAGGGGATGGAGAAATATCTGCCCCTTGGCGCTCTTAAGGTCACGATCCAGAAATTTTACCGGATCAGCGGGGAATCGACCCAAGAACGTGGGGTTATCCCCGACATTGTGCTCCCTTCACGTTATGATGGTTTGAAGAGCGGTGAAAAATACCTGCCGAATGCCTTACCCTGGGATCATATCAGGAGCACTAAATATAAACTCTGGCCAAGGCCTGCGGGCAATATCCCCCAGTTACAGAAGCAAAGTGCCAAACGGGTTGCCGCTTCAGAGAAATTTCAGGAGATTATCGAGGTTGCAGCCAAGGCCAACGAGCGTCGCGAGCACAGCCGTCAGTCGCTGAAACTCGCGCAGATCGTCAAGGAACGTGAGGAGATTCATCAGCTTCAGATGAGAGAAAGTGACTCGCCTCACGCTGGCTTGAAAGCCGATAAGGATAAAAAGAAGAAGGAGCTCACCCTCAAAGAGAAGATAAAGGATGATCCCTATATCTTTGAAGCCGAAAAGATTCTGCTGGCGGTTAAACCGGCCGTATAAAATAGATCGCAATCTCATGAAGAACGGGAGTCTTTAGCAGGCTCCCGTTTTTTTCTGAACATAGACCAATCTTACGCTATGCTTTGACCTTCCAGTCAGTTCATGGATAGCCTTACAGGCTGTGCGCCTGTAAGCAAGGAAGAGGTTCAAATGGAGAGTCCGCCACAGGGATCCGCCGTTAAGCGTCGTATCCGGATCTATGCCATTCTCGCTTTGATCGTTTGGAGTTTGTTCTGTTGCCTGGTTCTGCTGGTCAATGACCGCTCGGTCGATGCACAGATTGAGGAAGAAGTACGCGTCATGGCGCGGGCCAGTATCGATAAGGATATCGCCTATCGCCATTGGGTCGCCCAACGTGGCGGTGTCTATGCCCGGGTTAGTGACCAGCTCCGTCCAAACCCCTATCTCAAGGTTCCCGAACGTGACATAAAAACCCCCTCGGGCATACAGCTGACGCTCGTCAACCCCGCCTACATGACGCGGCAAGTCTTTGAGCAGGATTTTCCACTTAAAACCACGCGATTAAGTCATATTACCAGTCTTTCTCCCCTGCGCCCCGCAAACGCCGCCGATGCCTGGGAGTCAGAGGCGTTGCGATCCTTTGACCAAAATCATCAGGAATACGGAGAATTCTGGAACGACAAAGGGGAGTCGGTGTTCCGTTTCATGCGACCACTCTGGGTTGAAGAGGCCTGCCTGCGCTGTCATGCTGCTCAGGGTTATAAGGTCGGGGACCTGCGTGGTGGCATCAGCGTGATGATCCCGGTCAAAGAATTTATTCAGTCGAAGCAGATGGGCAAGTCGGTCGTCGCCGTAACCCTGACGGGAATCTGGTTGGCGGGTCTTTTGGGGATCTCGTTCAGTTGGCGGCGGATCTCTGAGGGCGCAAGCCGCCTGCAGCATGAGTATGACAACATGCAATTACTCTTTGAGGCCGCCCCGAACGGCATGTTGCTGTTTGATCACAGTCTCGAGATTCAGAGAGCCAATAAGGCCTTTATCGATCACTATTGCCAGGCCGAATCTCCTTGCGGGCAACGGTTAGGCGATATCTTGCATTGTGAAAATGCTCACCTGGATTCTGGGGGGTGCAGTTTCAGCAAGGTCTGTCAGGTCAGTCCGATTCGCGAGGCTCTACTCGCGGCCCTTGAAAAGGGTACTGAGGTTTCGGTTGCAGAGTGCTTGATCTCTTCTTCTGTCAGCGGTCAACCGTCGCAGACATTTTTGTATAGCGTGAAGCCCCTGAGATTTGAAAATCAACAGGGGGTCTTGCTCTCCCTGTCCGACATCAGTGCGCAGAGACAGGCTGAGCAGGAACGCGAAAAGTTACAGCTTCAGATGCTACAGGCGCAGAAGGTCGAATCGATCGGCCGTCTGGCGGGTGGAGTCGCCCATGATTTTAATAATATGCTGGCGACAATTCTGGGGAATGTAGAATTGGCGCAAATCAAACTTGAGCCGCTAAGTCCGGCCAGGGATCATCTGGCCCAGATCAAGGATGCCGCCAAACGTTCGACCGATTTAACTCGGCAACTGCTCGGATTTGCGCGTCAACAGACCATGCAACCACAGGTTCTGGTTTTAAATGATGCCATCGAGGAGATGCTCAAGATTCTGCGCCGGCTGATCGGCGAAGATATCGAGTTGATCTGGAAGGGCCAGGCACAAGAAGCGAAGTTGTTTATCGACCCCAGCCAGTTGAATCAGATATTAACCAACCTTGTGGTCAACGCACGTGACGCCATCGCAACCACCGGCACCCTGGAGTTATCGACCGATCGAGTCACAATTGATGAGGACTACTGCGCTGGATATCCCTGGGCGCGCCCGGGTCACTATGTTCAACTTCTGGTCAGTGACAACGGTTGCGGCATGTCGAAGCAGGTCATGGAACACATCTTCGAGCCTTTTTATACCACAAAGGATTTCGACAAGGGAACCGGTCTCGGCTTAGCGACCGTCTACGGGATCGTCAAACAGAATAACGGTTTTCTCAACGTCTACAGCGAACCTGAAGTCGGAACGACTTTCCGTGTCTATTTTCCCGAGTGTCGTGACGAAATGCCGCCGGAATCCGCCAGCGAAGAACGGCCCATATTGCGCGGCGAGGAGACAATCCTGCTGGTGGAAGATGAAGTGGTGTTGCTTGAGATCGGACAACGGATGCTTGAAGCCGCCGGCGACCAGGTG
>JAKIUS010000419.1 GCA_021647445.1 Geopsychrobacter sp.
AAAATAATCGGCCGACATGATCTGTTTATAGTCTTCTAAAATCTGCTTGCGCAACTCGCCATCAATGGGTCGCTCGGCCTTGCGTCGTGCCCGACCATCTTCATCGAGCTTGCTGGCCGTGGTCTGCAGGCTCACCATACCGGCAATCATCATCGCCACCATCACTCGCTCAACTTCGCGCCGGGAGAGTGGGTGCCGCGCCAATATCATCTCGAGGGTCAAATCACCAAGACACTCGGCAAAAACCTCTTCGCCGCGCCGCGAAAGACCCATCTCCTGAAACAGATAATGAGGGTTTTCAACCTGCTTAACATAATCGGTCATATGCGGTTGCAGATATGCGATAAGCCGTTCCCGCTCCCAGTATTTGGTGACCCCCTGAAGAATCAACGAGGCCGGCGAGAGTTCAATGTTGGTAATATTCTTACGAAAATCGTCCTGCGCCACAAACCTATATTGCCCCTCGGTCCAGGCAAAAATATTCAACAGTTTCTCCGTCACCTGGTTCTTCAGAGCATCGTACAGGTCCTGGGGGGTCAAGAGCCCCATCTCGATCAATTCTGTACCCTGCAAACGTCCGGAGGATTTACTTCTGTCAATCGACTGATCACAATCAACCTGGGTAATGACATCGTCCTTGACCAACATCCGTCCCAGACATTCTCCCAAAATATTGGAGCGTGCAAAAATCGGGTAGCCATTTTTTATATAGATAACTTTTTTAGCCGAACTTTTCTGTACGTTCAGCAATCCGGTCACCTTCTGCTGATAGAGAAGGTGTAAAAGTTCAGGAAACTGTTTGTTTTCTAAACTTCCACAGAGCGGTTTTTTCCCAGCCGGGGGCTCTGCATTGTCAACTGTTGCAGTGCGGTCAGAAGCCTTTTTACCCTCATCGGCGGCAGACTGAACTTTATTATCAGCGACAGGGTCCTCAAGCAAAGATTCAATGACCCTACAGAGCTCGGTGAGCGTAAAGGGTTTAAGCAGAAAAGCGCTGGCACCATATTCGCTCATTGCGTCCTTCATCTGCGACTCGGTCTGGAACATGGCAGTCATCATCACCACCGGCAGATTCTTGGTCTTCTCCTTGTTGCGCAGGGCCATGCAGATCGCCTGACCCGAAATCTCAGGCATATTCAGATCGAGAAAGACCAGATCGAAATCCTCGACCAGCAACTGCTGCAGGGCAGGCGCACCCCGGTCGGCCAAGGCGACCTCATAGCCCTGGACTGCCAGGGATTTCTGTAAAAATGAGCGGATCCCCCGGTCGTCATCAATGACCATCACGCGTTTTTTCATCAGCATCAGCCTTTTACATCATTCTCTGTCGAAACAGGACAGAGATTGCGCTCAAATACCGCACGGATATTTTCAGTAATTTGGTGATAGTCGCTCAACAATTGGCTCTCAGGCGAGCTCGCACCCTTCTCATAGCCGAGACTACGGGCAATCCGGCTCAGTTCAGTTCCGGTTGCGCTCAACTCGTTCATCGATTGATCATAAAGCAGCCGTAGTTTATTTTCCAGCTTTCTTAGCATTTTGTAACCATCCAGCAGAATCTCTCCGTCTCGGGCATCAAGCAGCTTCAGCTGGACCAAAGTCTTGAGCAGGTGCAGAGTATTCTGCGAATGGAGTTGTGGGTATTGAGCTCCATGACTCAACTGCAGATACTGGGTAATAAATTCAACATCGACCATTCCGCCCCGGCCGGTTTTGATATTAATCCGCCCTTTGTTCTCCCGTGCGATCTCTTTCTCCATCCTTTGGCGCAACCGACAAATCTCAGGAGCGAGATTTGCAGGCAGATCACGCTCAAAGGTCAACTCCTCGATCAACGCCTGAGCAGGCTGCAAAAACGTCTTCGGACCGCACATCATCCGCGCCCTGGTCATCGACTGACGCTCCCAGGGTTGCGCCGTCTGACGGTGATAATTCTCAAAAGCATCAAGACCCGTAACCAAAGAGCCCTGATTCCCTGAAGGCCGCAACTGGGTATCAATTTTGTAAACAATCCCTTCGCGCGTCACCAGGGTCAGTGCGCTGATGATCCGCTGCGCGAGTCGACCGAAATACTCCTGACTGTTCAGCTCACGAAATCGCTCTGGAGTGGTCCCTGCGACTGGCCGTGTTGTGCCCGCGCCCTGGTGGAGAAAAATTATATCGAGGTCTGAATGATAATTGAGTTCATAACCACCTAGCTTCCCCATTCCAATCACCGCAAAGGCCACTTCCTGCTCTGGGTCTTCGATCAGAAACGGCAGTCCGAAGCGCGGAATCAACTCCTGCCGCGCCATGCATATCGCCTGGTCCAAACAGACTTCCGCCAGCCAGGAGAGCTGTTGCGTAATCTCACTCTGGCCCAATTCGCCATGCAGATCATTTAAGGCGATGCGCAGAAACTCCTCATTACGAAAACGCCGCAAGATCTCGAGTTGATCCTCATAACGGTCAAAGCCATCCAGCTGAAGCGACAACTCCTCTGCCATCTGTGCCTGCGGCTTGATGCTCACCGCGTATGAACGTGACACCATGGTATCGAGCAGTTCGGGCCGCTGAATAAAGATGCGCGACAACATCTGGCTTGAACCGAAGAGCGCGACTAATAGTTTAACAATTCCCGGGTTTTCGGCAAGTAGGGCAAAAAAAGAGGTGCGACTATGCAGGCGACTTAAGAAGGCTTCCAGGTTATTCAGCGCCTGATCGGGATTGGGCGAATCAAGCAATGCCGTGAGCAGAAGCGGGGCCAACTGCTCCAGATAACGACGACCCCGTTCAGTCAGGCGTC
>JAKIUS010000420.1 GCA_021647445.1 Geopsychrobacter sp.
GGAAGTCGCTCGCATTGTAGTTCGGGATTTCGGCGAACCGGTCACGGTGCTGCCGCCCCAGTCGGCGTCATTTGTTGCCAGCATGATCTTTGATGATGGGGTAGAGGAGGTCGGAATCGGGCAGATTGGCGGTCACATGGGGCAACCGTTTTTTCGTTGTCTTCCCGAAGTCGACAGCATGATCACCGCTGGCACTCTGGTTACTCTTGATGGCATCGAGTATCTGGTGCCGAATGACAGCAACGTGATCCGGCGTCGGCACAACCTGACCGAGATCCAGGTGAACGAGCAATGAGTGCGCCGACAGTAGGTATCAGCTTTAACCATAGCCTCGAGGAGTTGTCCCGCGAGTTCGGGGCGACTCTGGCGCAGATCGACAAGGCGAGGACCCGGGCGGTGCGTAAGCTGCGCAAATGGCTGCAGACGCAACTGGCCAGAGAGTTGGCCCAGGCAGTGGGGACCCAGCAGAAGGCGCTCAAGCCGCGCTTCCATCACAGTATCTACCGTGAGGGGCGCACCCTCTGGGCGCATATCTGGATCGGGGTTAATCCCATCGATGCTCACCGGACCGGGCGACCACGGCAACTGAAAAAAGGCGTACGGGTTCATCAGAATTTGTTTGAAAAGGCTTTCTTCGTCAACGTCTACGGTGATGAGAAGAAGGTCTGGCAACGCAAGGGCAAAGGGCGCTTCCCAGTGATTAAGGTCCAGGTGCCGATCGCGGAGCAGATGCGCGAAATTTTGCCCCGCTACGAAGGCCCGGCGGCTGCCAAGCTGGCGCAGATATTCGAGCATGAACTTAAATTTGAAGCAGGGTGGTTTGACTGATGACAACAGATCTGCACGACGCCATTGAGACGCACCTGCGCGCGGCTTTTACCCGGGCCGAGCTGCCGACTTGTGAGCAGTATCCGGACCTGCGGAAAAAGATCCTGGCTCCTGCCGTGCTGATCGAGCTGGACGAACTGGTTCCGGCAGACGATCCCGGTACCGATGAACTGGCCCTGACCGCTCGCTTTGCCGCCTACGTGGTTCTGCAGCAGACGGCAAAGGCCGGTCTGGCGGCTGCAAACCTGGCCGCCCTGGTTGCCTTGCGGGTTGTCCAAGGTGGCCGATTCGGCCAACCGGTCGGCCCGGCCAGATTGACGCGGGTCGCCGCGGCTGATTTCAAGCCCGAACTGATCGGCTACGCCGCCTGGGTTGCCGAGTGGAACCATGAGATCCGCATCGGCGATTCTACCTGGGATGGAACCGGGATTCCAGTGACCCAGATCATGCTCGGCTGGTCGCCTGATATCGGCCTTGGCCATGAGGCCGACTATGAGGAGGTCAAGCCTTGAGCAGTGTTGAATTTCGCATCACCGAACTCGAGCGCAAGCTCGCCAACTTGCAGCTGATCGGCGTCATCGATCAGCTCGACGAATCGAACGCGCGGGTCAAGGTGAAATGCGGAGAGCTGGTTACCGGCTGGTTGCCCTGGTTCACCCGCCGGCCGGGATGGCCGGGACGCCCATGTAATTATACCTTTCTGGGCTTGGATAAATCTCTATAACGAATTTTGCTCATCAACCCAATTGGCAACAGCCAAATTTGGCACTCTGACGAATTCACGAGTATTGTTTGTAACCAGCGTGACACCCAAAGCAACCGCATGGGCCGCAATCAGCAAATCCATCGCTCCAATGGGAGTTCCGGCAGACTCCAGCCCTGCACGTATTTCACCATAGGTGTGTGATGCCTGTTCATCAAAAGACAATATTTCCAGAGGAATAATGAACTCCTCCAGGGCTGCCAGATTTTTTTCGCGGTATTGGCTTTTGGCAACCCCGTAATGTAATTCCGCGAGGGTAATTGATGAGATCCCGATATCACCAACCTGATATTCACGAAAACGCTCAAGGACAACGGGCGGCTTCTGTTTAATAATGTAAATGCAGATGTTGGTGTCGAGCATCAGCATCAGAAGCTCTCCCGCCTGTCCTGCTCAGGCTGAACACGCTCTGCCATAAAGTCATCTGAAAACTTGTCCAAACTGTCAAACAGGGTCTCCCACGAATCACTTTTGGGGATAAGACACACAACATTGCCACTCTTTTTTATAAAAACCTCGCTGTCATCAAAACGAAAATCCTTAGGTAACCGCACAGCTTGGCTCTGTCCGTTTTGGAAAAGTTTTGCTGTTTTCATAATAATGTCCTCCAGCCAGAATATATATATTTACAGTATATACTATCGTCATATAAAAACAAACCCGCCTCGCTCACCCCAACTTCCGATCCACCCCGCGATACTGAATCGCCTCCGCCAGATGGAGCGTTTCAATCTGCTCGACTCCGGCTAAATCAGCAATCGTCCGCGCAAGCTTGAGAATCCGCGTGAAACTGCGCGCTGATAACCCAAGCTTGTCGGTCACCTGCTCAAGCAGTTGATCGCCTTTTTCATCCAGCTTGCAGAACCGCCGGATATGTCGCGCCTGCATCTGGCTGTTGGCGTGGAGACCGAAGGGGGTCAGGCGGTCGTGCTGAATCTTGCGCGCCTGGTTGACCCGCTGGCGGATGGTGGCGCTGTCTTCGGCGGGGGATTGATCGGTGAGGTCTTTGTGCGGCACACGTGGCACTTCGATATGCAGGTCGATGCGGTCGAGAAGCGGGCCACTTAAGCGGCTGCGGTAGCGCTGGAGCATGGGTGGAGTGCAGGTGCAGTCGTGGGCGGAGTCGCCTCTGAAGCCGCAGGGACAGGGATTCATTGCCGCAACCAGCATGAAATTGGCGGGAAAA
>JAKIUS010000421.1 GCA_021647445.1 Geopsychrobacter sp.
GCTGGTTCGCTGCACTGGTTTTGTCAGCGTCCCGCAATTGAATAACCGTCTCAATAGGGTCGAATTGGATAAGTTCCCCGTATTTCATATTTGTACAGCCTCTCTATTTTCTTCTCTCGTACCGTCAGAAGCCGGTTCACTAATTGTTATGGTTTGGATGTCGGATGCATCATACTTCTTGTGCTCTGGGTGGCCTTGTTCCGCATAAATCAATTTGCCGTTCGCGATACTTCCATTCCAAGACGCCAATACGGATCGATTCCTCGAAATTGACTGTAAAAGGCGCAAAGGATCTTGCTTCAGGTCCTTATCAAAAAGAATTTCAAGGTTATCAAGGATGACGGGTGAGGCTGGAACATCTGTTATCCGGGCTAAAATTTCAGGGAGCCGTAGCGTTCTTTGTTTCATGGTTAAGCCAAGCAGTTCTTCTGAAATAACAAGATTTACGTTAATGACATCGACATTAAAACTCTCGGCAGTTTCACGAAGGGCAATTGTCTTGCCTGTTTCCGCCTTCCCAACCACCAAGACCATTCGGTGGTATAGGCTTTTTGCAGCTTCAAGAGCTGAGTGGATTTCGGAGAAAATTACACTCGTCATGACACCTCCCTCAGCAACACAATCTGCTGATCTTCTGGCCGACGAGCCGAAGGATCAGTATCTAGTCCAAGCCGTTTAAGTGCATAATAAAGGAGCGCCCTCCGGACTTGAATTTCGACCTGTCCTCCACGCATTCCATAGTCGAGCTCTATTACCCTCTTCTGTGTTTCAGAAAGCTCTGGATGCGGGCCTATTACCAAGGCTACTGTTTCATTCCATTCTGCATCTTCGCTGGCAGGTCCTTTGCTTTCTTGAGTGCCTCGAACTTCAAGTATTCTTGAGATAAGAAAATCTTTAAAGGATTGGTCCGCCTCGCAGAATGCTCTGGCATGCCAACGGAAACCGTCGAAACCAATTGCATGTGGAGATATCCAGCGCCACCGTGGTTGTGAGCTCGACAGTGACTGGTACTTGATTTCAATAGATTCTGAGCGACGGATTGCCGTAACGACCACTCGTAGAGTTCTTGCATTGATGCTGCGGACCGGCGTTGGAACTGCGTCGTATGATGGTAACTGTCCGATCCAGGCATCAGATCGATCCAAGATACCGTCTGCTACTGATCGAAGTTGTGAGAGATATCGGCTTGCATCAGGTTTAAGAAAAAGAGGGGAAAAGTCAGAACCTCGAAGGTATGTCTTGGCACTTTTATCATAGAACATATTATTCGGCGCCATGCCTAGATATCGGTTTAGGTCGGTAGACGCCTGGTTCACCGAAACGCCGAATGCCTCTGTTATATCACTGCGGTTCACATGCTCCTCCCAGAACAATCGAAATTCTATAAACTCGAGCCTACGCTCTACTCCCCATCTCAGGTCTGCTTTTTCTGCGCTCACGCTACACTCCAAGTGCCATGATGCTACTCAAAACTTGGTCGAACAAGTTTATTGTCGGATCCGTTAATTTAACGAGAAGATTACCACTGTGCAATTGAAAACTTCAAAAACTGACGTAAAGGAAAATTTGTCAGGGATTCGTTAAGCTACTCCCCGGAAATTGGCCCCTAACATAAGCTATGATTTGTTTGGACTTGCTGGTCTGCGACGAAGAAGAGATCAGAAATGTCGGAACGCAAGCAGCGAGCGCCGGAATTAAAGGTGAAGAAAGAAAGTATCACGGCATGGTGCTGACAAAACGATCATAAAGAGAGTCATTGTCGGTATTGGTAAAAATTTTCAGATCGTTTTTGTGCGCCATGTTTATCTCATTTATTCTCTTGTTTTCTTAATCGTAAGTCAGTCCCTGTTCTGGATATAACATTGTTCACAATGTGTACCATGTGGCCCTCGCTTTTCCGTGTCGTCTGATCTTTCCGGCACCCACCAGTTCACGCAGTCGCAGCTTGATCGTGTTTCTGTTTGCACCGGTTGCCTCGGTAATTTGCACGATGTTTTGTCGATTATGGGTGCGTAACAATGCCAGAATCTTTAGGGAAATTTCCGGTAATTCAGCATCATCATCACTGGCAACCTGATCACGGTCCAGTCGCTCGGCCAGGTTATTTTTCTGCTTTTTAAGGCAGCGCAGGAAGAACCCGACCCATGGCTCCCAGTCAGGTTCATCGCCTTTTAACGTCGTCTGGGTACGGCGCAGGGCTTTGTAATAAAGGTCTTTGTTTTCCTCGATCACGCTTTCAAGCGAAGCGTAAGGGACATAATCATACCCCGCTCGAAGCAGCAGCAATGTTGTCAGCACACGCGACAGACGGCCATTTCCATCCTGAAACGGATGAATGGCAAGAAATGTCACCACAAATACGGCAATAATCAACAGCGGATGCAGTACTTCTTCATTGATCGCTTTTACGGTCCAGGCAACCAGCTCTTCCATTTCGCGGGGTGTATCAAAAGGTGTGGTCGTTTCAAAAATAACGCCTATCTCATGGCCGTCAGCATCAAAGGCGACCACATGATTATCGAGTGTCTTATAAGACCCGCGATGGCGCTCATCCTTATGACTGTAACGCAGTAACGTCTGATGAAGCTGGCGGATGTGGTTTTCTGTAAGCCGCAAGTCGGCGAACGCCTCGAACACAAGGTCCATGGCATGGGCGTAGCCCGCCACTTCCTGTTCATCTCGGGATTCAAAAGAAGTTTTACCTAAACCCGACAACAGAGTTTCAACTTGCGCATCGGTCAGCTTCGCACCTTCAATACGGGTTGA
>JAKIUS010000422.1 GCA_021647445.1 Geopsychrobacter sp.
CGATCACCGTAGCTGGCTCAAAAACCACGAGGAACGATTGCAGGTCATCGAAAAGCAGGAAACCCGGCTAAACAGCATTACCGATCATGAAAAGCGTATAAAGTTGCTCGAAATAAAACCCGCACAGGAGGCCTCAAAAATGTTCTGGCTGATTGCGGGAGGAGCAGTCGGCATGATTGTGACCCTGGCAGGCAAGCTGATCCTTGTTGCCATAACGGGAGGCTGACCGTGGCTGAATTCTACAAAGCATTTCACCATACCATCGAAATGGAAGGTGGTTATGTCAGCGATCCTGACGACCCCGGCGGTGAAACCAATTTCGGCATCAGCAAGCGCAGCTATCCGGCCGTTGATATCGCCGCGCTCACGCCTCAACTGGCCAGTGAGATCTACCGCCGTGATTACTGGGACCGGCTTAATCTCGGTAGCATCGACAACCAGGTGATCGCGACCGAGCTGTTTGATACCGCAGTCAATTGCGGGGTCGGCACCGCCGGGCGTTTCCTCCAAGAGGCGCTCAATCTGCTCAACGGTGGCATAGGTCCCGAGCTGGTCGTTGACGGCATCGTCGGAAGCAAAACCATCGCCGCCACCAACGAACGCCGGAAGCGGCAGTCACTACTCAAAACGCTTAACGGTCTGCAGTTCGTTCGTTACTACGAAATTGTCAAGCGCAACCCCAGCCAGAAGAAGTGGTTTCGTGGCTGGTTGCGCAGAGTATGGGAGGCATAAATGGATATTACAGGCCTTGGTTCTGTTTTTGATTTTGGAGGAAAGGTCCTCGATAAGCTTTTTCAAGATCCCACAGAAAAGGCGGCGGCTAAGGCCAGGCTGATGGAGCTGCAGCAGTCTGGCGAGCTGAAAGAGCTGGAAGTGCGTATGTCGGCCATCATTGCCGAAGCCAAAAGCTCCGATCCTTGGACCAGTCGCGCCCGGCCGACCTTCATGTATGTAATCTATATCATGATCCTCTGCGCGATTCCGATGGGCGTGCTGTCGGCTTTCCGGCCTGATACCGCCACGGCGATTGCGGCCGGGATGAAAGCCTGGTTGGCAGCTATTCCTGACGGGCTGTGGGCCACTTTCGGCATTGGCTACACCGGTTATAGCGCTGCCCGGTCGGTCGACAAGAAAAACCTCTTGAAACGGTAACGGAAGAACCATGCCAAAACCCATCAAAGTTAAAGCCAAGATCAACGGCGGCCATCATCCTATTTATGGCCAGATCGTCAAGGGCCAGACCTATACCATCCACGAAACCCATTTCGGTGATCAGCTGTTCGAGCGGCCCAGTAAAAACTGGAAGGCTCCCTGGGAGCGCACCGACACCCAAGCGAAGGAGAATTAAGCCATGTCCGCAGTCGCCGGTACAGAATTAAAGTTTGGTCTCAAAAAAGCCGCCACCTGGGGAACGCCTGTCGCCTGCAGTGCCAGTGATGGCCTGCTGCTGTTGCCGACCGGTATTAAGCGTGACGCCGGGGTTGATACTGATGATTCCCTTGGTCAGTTCTGGGCTAAGGACGGCACGCCCGGGGCGGTTAAGGTTGAGGGTGATATCCCCAGCTATCTGCGTTACGACGGCATGGATCTGCTGCTCGCGCTCTTCATGGGGATCGCAGGCGCGCCGGTTCAGCAGGCAGCCACCGCCGCCTATGCCTACACCTACGACCTGGCCGATAACACTGACGGGCTCTTCGCCACTTTTGCAAAGCACATGAAGACCTACGTCTCCGAGGTTCCCTCGCTCAAGATCGCCGGGCTCACTCTCAAGGGCGAGCAGGGCAAGCCGCTGCAACTGATTGCTAACTGCATCGGTGACAACATGGTCGAGGACGGCACTAACACCACGATCACATTCAATAATGTCACCATTGCCGAGGTCGCCAACCGGATTCAATTTGCTCAGGGCGTCTTCCGCTTGAATGACCAGGGCGCCATCGCCCTGGCAGCCGGTGACAAGATTGGGCCCAGCAGTTTCGAGATGACTGCCAAGCGTAAGTTGACCGGCACCTACGGCAGTTTCGTTACCGGTGGCGCTAACAGTCAGGACCTGATCGACGAACCGGTCAACGACGGAGCACCTGAGGTCACCCTTAAGTTGCAGTTTCCCAAGCACACCGGCAAAACCCGGCTCACCGAATTGGGGGCAGACACCCGTAAGAAGATGGATATTACATTCACTGGTGGGCTGATCGCGAGCACCTACTACCGCGAGTTCAAACTCGAGTTACCGCACTTGCAGCTCAAGAGCGTCGATGTGGTCGACGAAACCGGCATCATCAAGGAGCCGGTAGAGTTCCTGGTTCATGCCGCGACCGCCGCCCCAGCAGGTATGACCCTGACCAAACCCTTCCGGCTCAGCGGTATCAATACCCGCACCACCGATCCGCTGGCATAACGTTCGCCAATGCAATGGGGCTGGCGCGCAGTCCCGCATTTTTTAACCCTTTTTGATGTGAGGATGCAATGGATATTTCCCGACTGAAAGTTGCTCAGGCCTGGTTGCAGTTGGCCGAAGGTGTCCGGGTCAAGTGTCGTTATCTGACCAGCACTCAGCTCGACGAAATCAAACAACAGTCGACCGAAACCGAGATGCGTGGTGCCGGACAGAGTATCTCGACGCGCAACGAGGAGAAGTTCCGCTCTCTGCTCGGTCGTGCGGTGGTCATCGATTGGGAGGGGCTTGAGAATGATGGCCAGCCCTACCCCTGCACCCCGGAAAACATCGACTATCTGATGGAAGAATACGCTGAATTCCGCATGCT
>JAKIUS010000423.1 GCA_021647445.1 Geopsychrobacter sp.
CATGAGTTTTTTGATAATCCACAGAATGAGCGGACCAAACTCTTTTTAAGTCAGATATTGTAAAGGGGCAGGTTACTCGTTACTCGTTACTCGTTACTCGTTCTTTCAAATCGATTCTCTGCGACATTTTTATGTGTGGTACGCGGGTCGAAAATTTGGCCATTCATGGCGATGTAGACTCCGGAGGGCAGGGTCTGGACGGCTGTTAGCGCGGCTGCAACGTTAAACAGAGCGTCTGTCGCACGAAAGCGCGCGGGCTGCATTGCACCAGTCAAGACTAGGGTCTTATCCGCAATCCCCTGTAGTGCACATCCAGTTTGGACCATGGTATCGGTTCCATGGGTAATGACAATCTGATGTGATTTACTCTGTTCTGCGGCTTGGCGAATCAATGTCCGGTCCGCGCCAGTCATCTCAAGACTGTCCTTACGCAGGATCTCGGTTACCTTGATCTCAATTGTCAGATTTGCTTCCTGAAGTAACTCTTTGATTGGCGAATCGCCAACCTGAAAGCTGCTCTTTGCATCAAAGTAGACCTTGTCTATGGTGCCGCCAACGGTCAGAATCTCAATCATCTTTTTTCTCCTTCAAGCTTTTTATACATAATCAGTTGTCCGCAGCGTTTTGTGCCCAGGTTTGCAATCTCTGGAAGGTGGCCGACTCGCTCGAACCCGCCGTGTTCGAGGAGCATGCGACTGCCGAGGTTTGATTCAAGCAGAATAGCTAACAGGTATTTCAGCCCGGATTTGATCGCGATCTGCTGTGCTTCTGCGAGCATCAAACGTCCCAGCCCCTTGCCACGTGCTTCTGCGGCCAGGTAGTAACTGACTTCAGCGACCTCACTCATGGCGGGTCTTCCGCTGCGCCAGGCTGAAAAGTAGAAATAGCCCAGAATGCATAAACTGTCTTCCAGGACGTAAATAAGAAATGGTGACTGTTGATGTTCCTCAAGCCAGGGATGTCTTTCATTTACCGTATAGGGTTCAAGGTCTGCAGTAAAGCCGCCCTCGGCGATAATTTGATTGTAGATCTCTGTTAATCGCGGCAGATCTCGCGCTTGTGCGGGACGGGGTGTGATTGTGGTCAGCATGGTCCTGTTTGAGCTCCATTGAATCATATTGTGTGCAGCCAAGGAGGAACGAAGTGGGTGATTTTCCCCTTGTCTGCGTCTTCTGTCAATTAAAGCTTTTGATCTGGTAGCCTAGGTTCTAGAATAACCGCTGTTATTCAGCACTTCGAGGAAAGGAAAGAGCATGACTGCAGTCAAAAAAGTTGAATTTGAACTCAAGGGGGAAAAAAATTGGCAACCCTTTGATGCACCATCGCTGGTGGGTAATTCGTTGCGTTTTGTTTCAGGAGAACCTGAAGGAGACCGCTTCAGAGTCAGATATTATCGTGATGAGGAGTTGGCCTTGATTGCGCGGGTCTGGTTTGGTCCGGAGACTGAGGGTCCTCCCGGGCATGCTCATGGCGGTTCCATGGCGGCGGTTCTCGATGAAGTTCTGGGCCTCGCGGCCTGGGCCGCCGGACACCCGGTTGTGGTCGGGCGATTGAATATCCATTTTAGTCAATTATTGCCCCTTGAAACGGTGATGCAGGTTGAGAGTGAAGTCATTTCGGTTGAGGGACGTAAAATCAAGGTTAAAGGCAAAATTGTTAGCGCCGATGGTACGGTCTATGCTTCTGCGGATTGTTTGTGTATTAACATTTTGAAGAGTTAAATGGTGGAAATTAACAAAAAGCCCGGCCATAAATGGCCGGGCTTTTTTTAAGAAGAGTGGATTATGCGTTGTTTGACTGTTCGTCGAAAAGAGCTTCGTGCAGGTTGACGGTGTGATTCTTGATGCGGCGCAGGGCGACCGCCATGTCGCTGAAGGTGAGAGCGGGCAGGGCACCGCACGAGCCTTCTTTCATCCGGTCGAGATGTCCCTTACGGATTTGATCGGCCAGATCATTAAGTCGATTCGCTTCATCGTAGATTTTGCGCGTGCTGCTGCGATCCTCATTGTTGAAGGCTTTGCAGACCTGTCCGTAGAAGGAGAAAACTTCGTGGTGAAAATTCTGGATATCCTTCCAGCCGTCCGTGCTGAAATCGAGTTCATACTTATCCAGTCGTTTCATATAGGAACAGAGCGATGCGGCATAGTCAGCTATTGATTCCAGCTCATCCGCCGCGCGGACATAGGCGTAGGCGCGATCCGACTGTTCATTGCTGGCATTCCCGGCCTGCATCAGGGTGACGGTAAAGGTGGTGATTTCGTGCTGAATGATGTCGGTCTCATCTTCGAGCGAGGTGACTTTGCGGAAGAAGCGTTCACGCCCCTTGAGATCGCGTTGCAGAAAACTGCCAGCATGGCGCAACGCCTTATGCACGCGACCCTGCATGCGCTTGAGTTCCTCAAAAACCATCGAGATTCCCATTGCCACGGGCATGGAGCCAGGCGCGCCGATGTATTTAAAGGAGCCTTTTACTGCGCCCCCTTTATCGGGAATCATCTTGGTCACAAGTGCGGCCAACTGGTTGAGGAAGGGGAGCATGATCAAGGTTGCTGTGACGTTAAAAAAGGTATGGGCCATGGCGATATGGGCCGCAATATAAGGACGGTTGCCATCGGCGGCGATAAAACTGGAGAGCCCCGGGACAAATCTTTCAATCATCCCGACATAGCTCGAGAAGATAGAAATAATGATGAATACCCAGAGCAGGTTAAAGACACTATGTTCTATGGCCGCTCTACGCGCGGC
>JAKIUS010000424.1 GCA_021647445.1 Geopsychrobacter sp.
TGTTGGATGGCATCAATCCACAAGCAGCTGCATTTGCTACTAATCTTTCTCAGTCACAGTCCGGTCGGTCTGATTCGCTAACGCCGAATAGTGAGTACGAAGAGAAGGTTACCGATGCCATGCAGGTGCGAACCATACCCGGTCAGGATGAAATTGGCGCTGATGGTCGCAAGCGCGACTCTTTTGAGTTAAGCCAAGAGGCCGAGGAGATTCGTGTTTTGCAGGCCCGTGACCGCGAGGTACGTGCCCATGAAGCTGCCCATGCCTCTGCTGGTGGGGTCTATGCTGGTGCCCCGAGCTTTTCATTTGAACGGGGTCCGGATGGACAAACCTATGCCATAGATGGAGAAGTCAGCATTAATATCTCGCCGATTGCCGGTGATCCGCAGGCGACTTTGCAAAAGGCCCAGCAGGTTCGTGCTGCTGCGTTGGCTCCGGCTGAACCATCTGCTCAGGATATGCAAGTTGCGCAACGCGCTCAAGCGCTGGCGACAACTGCGCGGATGGAAATCTCCAGTGCGATGACAGAGGAATTAAAGGTGGCCAGTGAGCAAACTGTAGGAACTGGTAGTGCAGAGGAGGGCGAAGTAGACAACTCCACTGCGGCTGATATATCTCAAGGTAAGCCGCACTCATCGAACCAGACCGCTTCTCCTGGCTTTGCTAGACTTAGTATCCACGTCTGATCGGCGGCAACAGTTTTTTTGTCGTCCTGAAACTATATATGGTAATATATCATTCCTGTGTAATTGTCCGAATTCACACGATTTCTCTGATACAGCATAATTTATAACTGCCTTGCCATACAATATCTGTAAGAAATAAAACACTATTCTAGCTTGACATTTGAGAGTAGTTTCTGTTTCTATCAGTGTGTGAAGACATCTAACCACCTGAAATCATAGTAAAAATTTAGTTTTAATGAATATTTTTAGCTATCTCAAAATATCACAAATTTGTTAATAATAAATTGTTTTCTGAGAGGATAAAACAATGAGTGTAACAATATTCAAAAAAATTATGGCGGCCAATCGCGGTGAAATTGCTATCCGAATTTTTCGCGCTTGTACCGAATTGGGAATTTCTACCGTAGCGATTTATTCCGAAGAAGATCGGCTCTCTCTGCACCGTTACAAAGCGGATGAAGCCTATCAGATTGGTAAGGGTAAGGGCCCGATTGACGCTTATCTGGCGATCGATGAAATTATTGATCTGGCGCGTAAAAAAGATGTTGATGCGATCCACCCCGGTTACGGTTTCCTGTCGGAAAATGCTGATTTTGCTGAAGTATGTGAATCGTGTGATATTACATTTATTGGTCCAACTCCAACACAAATTCGTCAACTTGGAGATAAAGTAAATGCTAAAGAACTCATGGAAAAAGCAGGCGTTCCCTGCACCCCTGGTTCCGATGGTGTTGTTGCAACCTATGAGGATGCTATCGAAATTGCGGAAAAAATTGGATACCCAATTATTCTCAAAGCAGTCTCTGGTGGTGGTGGAAAAGGGATGCGTGTTGCAAGAAATGATATCACTCTGAAATCAGGTTTGAAATCTACAGCATTGGAAGCAGAAAAATCATTCAGCAATGCGGGTGTTTATATTGAAAAATATGTCGAGAACCCTCGTCATGTTGAAGTTCAACTTTTAGCTGATAATTATGGCAAGGTTCTTCATCTTTGGGAACGTGATTGTTCACTCCAAAGACGGCACCAGAAACTGGTTGAAGAAAGCCCTGCACCGAACTTGCCAAAATCTATTCGAGACGACATGTGTAAAGCAGCTGTTCGGTTGGCAAAAACTGCTGGCTATACCAATGCGGGGACTGTGGAATTTATTGTTGATGCCAAACGTAATTTCTATTTCCTTGAGATGAACACCCGCCTTCAGGTGGAGCACCCCGTGACCGAGCTGATCCCCGGTGTTGATCTGGTGGAACAGATGATCCGCGTGGCCAATGGCGAAGAACTGGCGATCCGGCAAAAGGACGTGAAGCTGAACGGCTGGGCCGTGGAAAGCCGTCTCTATGCCGAAGATCCCTATCGCAACTTCCTGCCTTCGATCGGGCGCCTTAGCCGCTATCGTCCGCCAGAAGAGGTGGCCGATGCCACCCATGTGGTGCGCAACGATACCGGCGTATACGAGGGCGGCGAGATTTCGATGTATTACGACCCGATGATCGCCAAGCTGTGCACATGGGCACCTGACCGTGACGCTGCCATCGAGGAAATGCGCGTGGCGCTGGACACATTCGAGGTTGAAGGCATTGGCCACAACCTGCCGTTCCTGTCTGCCGTGATGGATCATGAAAAATTCACCTCCGGCAACATGACCACCGCATTTATCGAGGAAGAATTCCCCGATGGTTTTGATGGCGTGGAATTGCCCGACGACATGTTGCGCCGCGTCGCCGCATCGGCCGCCGCGATGTACCGCGTTGCCGAAATCCGCCGCACGCGGGTGTCGGGACGGATGGACAACCACGAACGCAAGGTAGGCAGCGACTGGGTGGTCTCGTTACAGGGGCAGGAATTCCCCGTAGTGATCGACGCCGATCCGATGGGCGCGACTGTTACCTTCAAGGATGGCAAAAGCCACCGCGTATCGTCCGACTGGGTGCCGGGCCAGAGCCTTGCCAAGCTGGATGTCGATGGCACGCTTGTGGTGATCAAGGTTGGCAAAATCCCCGGCGGGTTCCGGATGCGCCTGCGCGGGGCCGATATGAAG
>JAKIUS010000425.1 GCA_021647445.1 Geopsychrobacter sp.
ATCTCTCTTTGCCAACCATGGAGCCCCTCTCATGCGGATCGAACAGGACCTTAAGCTAGGTTTCAAGGATGTACTGATCAGACCAAAACGCTCAACCTTGAAGAGCCGCGCCGAAGTAAAACTTGAACGGAACTACCATTTCCTGCACAGCAAACTCCAATGGAGTGGAGTTCCTGTCATTGCGGCGAATATGGATACCGTCGGCACCTTTGCCATGGCCAAAGCACTGGCCGAACAGGATATGCTCTGTGCTCTGCATAAGCACTATAGTCTTAAGGAGTGGCAGGATTGGCTACAACAAGTCGATGAAAACATCTACCGGCGGATCATGGTCAGCACCGGGACTGCAGATCATGACCTTGAAAAATTGCAGGCGATTATCAACTTCGCGCCGCAGCTACAATTTATCTGCATTGATGTGGCCAATGGCTACACAGAATCCTTCGTCTCCTTTGTGTCACGCGTGCGTGAGGTCTACCCCTCTAAGACCATCATTGCCGGCAATGTTGTGACCGGTGAAATGGTCGAAGAGTTGATCCTGGCAGGCGCAGATGTCGTTAAAGTCGGCATCGGCCCAGGTTCGGTCTGTACGACACGGATTAAAACCGGAGTCGGTTACCCGCAACTTTCCGCCGTCATTGAATGCGCAGATGCGGCCCACGGTTTAGGCGGCCGCATCATTTCGGACGGCGGCTGCATCTGTCCGGGAGATGTCGCTAAGGCGTTTGGCGGGGGGGCTGATTTTGTCATGCTTGGCGGCATGCTGGCAGGACATGACGAGAGTGGCGGACAACTCGTTGATCGCAATGGTCAACAATTCAAGTTATTTTACGGCATGAGTTCAGCAACAGCTATGAGCAAACATGTCGGCGGTGTTGCAGGATATCGAGCGTCGGAGGGGAAAACGGTTGAAATTCCCTATCGCGGACCGGTCACAGTCACGCTGAAAGATATTCTGGGTGGTGTCCGCTCCACCTGCACCTATGTCGGGGCGAGCGAACTGCGAGAGCTGAGCAAGCGAACAACCTTCATCCGCGTCCAGGAACAGGAGAACCAAACTTTTTCATAAAGAACAATCTGAGATATCCACCTAACCCACTTGCTAACGAATGGGTTTATGCGCCCCATTTCCAGGAACACATTAGCCCATTACCGAAGCAACTGAGGGATAGCCCAAAAAAAACAGATCAAACGGAACCCGTCCCACGTTTCTGCTGCAGGGCCGCGTGAACCAGCGCGTGCAACTCATCGATAATAAACGGCTTGGCGAGGGTGGCATAAACATCCAGGTCCGTCTGGGCCGATGCAGTGGCATCTGTCATCTTGCCCGTCACCACCATGGCAAGGGGACGCTGCGGCTCTTCAATCCGCTGTAATTGACAGAGAAAATCAAGACCATTCATCTTGGGCATCTGCCTATCTACCAGCACCAGATCAACACCTTCGTCACTGATAATACGCAGGCCTTCCTGACCATCATCGGTAGTCACAACCTCATACCCCTGTCCGGTTAAGGTTTGACGTATAAGATCGCGAACGTTCTCTTCATCATCGATAACCAGAATTCGACCCCCGATTTGTGGGTTCACAAAGAGTTTGGGATAGGCGATCTCAGCACCGATTGAACCCTCATCGCGAACACCACTCATCGGTAAATAGAGGGCAAAACTGCTGCCGAAACCGACCCGACTCTCAACTTCGATACGCCCACCGTGATTTTTCGCAATGGTGTGACAAACCGCCAGCCCCAAACCTGAACCACGCACCGTCGCCTGCGGAGAATCGGCAAGCGCATATTCCCCCTTGGTAGAAAAGAAAGGGGTAAATATTTTCTTCAATTTATCCTGGGGGATACCGCAACCGTTATCCTCAACCCTCACCCAGGCTTCTCTCTGATCGCCTCCGCTACTAATGGAAATTTTCTTCTCGGGGCAACCGATCACCGAGTGACGGGCATTGATCAAAAAGTTCAACACCACCTGTCCAATCTGGGTTCGATCCATCAAGAAGTGCGGCACTTCGCCAAATGCACTCTGAATCACCACACCATCACTGATGAATTCACGCTCAATCAGGGTGAAGCTCTCACGCACCGTCTTATTTAAGTCGGCATGGGCCATCTTTGAACTTTGATGACTCGAGCAACCCAGTAAATTGCTGGTTAGATCCCGTGCCCTGAGCGAAGAGGTTCGGATCGTATCAAAATAGGTCCGACCGCGTTCCGAAATATCCTCCAGGCGCACCCCGAGCTCGGCATAACCGAGCACACTGGTATGGATATTATTAAACTCGTGGGCAATTCCGCTGGCCATGGTACCGACGGCCGCCATGCGCTCAGAAAGAATAAGCATCTCTTCAGAATGCTTGCGTTCGGTAATATCCTCGATCAAACCCTCGAGATAGCAGTCCGGCCCTTCTCCTTCCAATCGGACATAAAGGGAGACCCAGATTGGCTCTTTCTCACCAATCGGTCGCAGTTGCATATCCCAGTTCTCGACATGCCGGTTCGCCTTGAGCGCATCAATCAACTGCTGGCGATCCTCCAGATTGAAATAGAGACCAATGACATTATGTCTTTTCAACTCAATCACATTGGCACAACCGGCCATACGGGCAAACGCCAAATTGGCACTCAATATCTGTCCGCCCCGACTAATCCGGAAGACTCCGACCTTCAGATTTTCGACCAGTGAAGCATATTGATTCTCTTTCAGGCGC
>JAKIUS010000426.1 GCA_021647445.1 Geopsychrobacter sp.
CGGCTGCGGCCGGGGCGACTGAAATCCATACCGTAGGCGGCTTGCATCCTGATCTGCCTTTTGACTTTTACCTGGAGATGTTGCGGACGATCAAGCAGGTTGAGTCCAAGCTGCATATTAAGGCATTTACCGCCGTAGAGATCGATTATTTCGCCCAACTATCGGGATTAAGCATAGCGCGAGTCATCGATGCGCTTAAGGCGGCGGGCCTCGGTTCACTGCCGGGTGGCGGAGCTGAAATTCTCGGGCAGAAGGTGCGCGATCAGATATGTCCGGAGAAGATTTCGGGACAACGCTGGCTGGAAGTGACCGAGACGGTGCATGCGGCGGGTCTGCGCAGCAATGCGACCATGCTCTTCGGTCATCTCGAAAACTATGCCGATCGGGTAGACCATCTGCGCCTGCTGCGTGAGCTTCAGGACAAAACAGGTGGGTTTCAAGCCTTTATCCCGCTGGCTTTTCAGCCGGACAATACCCGGGTGCCGGGAGCCAGGGGGGTCGGCGGGGTTGATGCCCTCAAAACCCTGGCGATCAGCCGTCTTTATCTGGATAATTTTCAGCATATCAAGGCCTACTGGGTGATGCTCGGTCTGAAGATTGCTCAGACCTCGCTCTGTTTCGGGGTCAACGATCTCGACGGTACGGTGGTCGAAGAGAAGATCGGCCATGATGCCGGTGCCGACTCGCCACAGTCGATGGGCAAGGAACAGATTCAACAACTCATTCGCCAGGCCGGTCGGGTACCGGTCGAGCGGGATACTTTGTATAACGAACTATGATCGAGACAATTCAAAAAGACATTACTGCTGGCCGACACATCAATCGTGAACAGGCGCTCTGGCTTTTAACCGAAGCCGACCTGTTGCAGATCGGTCAGTTGGCCGACGGCGTGCGCAGGAAGAAGCATCCCGAAAATCGGGTCAGCTTTGTGGTTGATCGCAACGTCAACTACAGCAACGTCTGCGAATCGAAATGTAAGTTTTGCGCGTTCTACTGTGATGAGGACTCGGAGAGGGCCTACTTGCTCGATTATGAAACCATCTTCGCCAAGGTGCAGGAGCTGGCCGCTTACGGCGGCACTCAACTGCTGATGCAGGGCGGCCTGCATCCGAAGCTCAAGATCGAATGGTTCGAAGAGCTGTTTCGCCAGTTACGCCAGCGTTTTCCGCAGGTGCAGATCCATTCGCTCTCGGCGGCGGAACTCTGTCACATTGCCAAACTTTCCGATCTTTCGATGCCGGAGTGTCTGAAGCGCCTGCAGGCGGCGGGGCTGAAATCTCTGCCCGGTGCTGGGGCCGAGGTGCTGGTCGATGAGGTGCGGCAGCAGATCTCGCCCAACAAGATCGGCTGGCGGCAGTGGGGCGAGGTGATGGAAGCGGCCCATGCGCTTGGCATGCGTTCAACCGCAACCATGATGTTCGGTAGTTGCGAGGGGCCGGATGATATTGTCGAGCATCTGTTGCGGATCCGTGAGATTCAGGCGCGTACCTCCGGCTTTACCGCCTTTATCCCCTGGACATTTCAGCCCGACAATACCGAACTGGGTGGTGAAACAGCGAGCGGCGTCGATTACCTGAAGGTTCTTGCCCTGTCGCGCATTGTGCTTGACAATATCAACAACATTCAGGCCAGCTGGGTGACGCAAGGGGCACGGATGGCCCAGGTCGCGCTCTTTTTCGGCGCCAACGATCTGGGCGGCACCATGCTTGAGGAGAATGTTGTCGCTGCAGCGGGGATTTCCTTCCGCATGACGAAGGAGGAAATTATCGAGCTGGCACGTGGGGCGGGGTTTGTACCGGTCAGGCGCACGACGGAGTATGAAGTTTTGGAGGAGTATTGAAGCGGAGAACTTATGACTTTACGTAAAAATATCGCCGAAATGGCCGGTTACGTTCCCGGTTTTCAACCTGAGAACGAGGCCGAGTGGATCAAGCTTAATACCAATGAAAATCCCTATCCGCCTTCTCCAACGGTCGCCGAGGCAATTCGGGCAGAAGTGGGCGAAGATGGAGCTACGCTGCGCAAATATCCCGATACTGCAAGTAAAAACGCGCGTAAGATTGCCGCCGAACTCTACGGGGTCGATCCTTCTTGGGTGATCATGGCCAACGGTTCTGATGAACTGCTCAATAACCTGATTCGCGCCTGTGTCGGTGAAGGGGAAGAACTTGCTTATATTCATCCTTCTTATAGCTATTATGCGACCTTGAGCGAAATTCAGGGTGCTCGGGTTCGGACCTTTGGGCTGGACGATAATTTTCGGCTGGTGAATTTCCCCGCATGCTATGAGGGGAAGCTCTTTTTTCTGACCAGCCCCAATGCGCCCTTTGGCGTACGTTTCACCAACGACTATATTCGCGAACTGGCTGGCCGTTGTTCCGGTCTTTTGGTGGTCGATGAGGCCTATGCTGATTTTGCCGATGGCAGCGCGGTGGAATTGGTCAGTCAGTGTGAAAACCTTGTCGTGACCCGCACCTTTTCCAAGAGCTATTCTCTGGCCGGAATGCGTTTGGGCTTGGCGATTGCGCGGCCCGAGGTTGTTGCTGCTCTCGATAAGATCCGCGATCACTATCACCTCGACCGCCTAGCATTGGTGGCGGCTGAAGCGGCATTGCTGGATCAGGATTGGTTGAAGGAGAATCTGGTCAAGATTCGCAAGACGCGTGAATGGTTCGGCAGCCAGTTGCGGTAGATCGGTTATCGGGTCCTCC
>JAKIUS010000427.1 GCA_021647445.1 Geopsychrobacter sp.
TGGGCGGGTTGATTGCTTTGGAATATGCCCTGCGCGAGCCTGGTGGCCTCCAGGGGGTTATCGCTTCGGCTCCGCCCTTAGGCGAGCTCAATCTGCCAGGGGCGCTGCGACTTGGTTGTCGGTTGCTGGAGCGGATCTGGCCGCGCCTGGCTCTACGCAGCCCCCTTGACCTGACGGCGATTTCCCGTGATCCGGAAGTGGTGCATGCCTATCGGCAGGATCCCTTGACCCACGCCTTGGGAACGCCGCGGCTTGCTATGGAGTTGTTGCGCACCGCGCGCTGGGTTCAGGCCCACGCAGCCCAGTGGTATCTCCCATTGCTGCTGCTCCATGGTTCTGCTGATCGACTTACCTCTCCGCAACAGAGCCGTCGTTTTTTCGATCGGGTCCCTGCTGCCCAGCGGGAGTTGCGTGAGTATCCTGGTGGGTTTCACGAGTTGCATAATGATCTGTTGCGTGACGAAGTTTTTTCGGATATGGCCGTTTGGTTAAAGGATCGAAGTTCTGCCGACTCGGTACCAATCCCCTCCGAAACATGAGGGCCGGTTCAGGCATGTCTTTGGAGGGGCAGGGTTCCTTATCTCCTCAACTTAACCTGAACGTAAAAGTTATCCATAGGTTGTAAAGTTAAAGGTTATTTGCATTTCGCAAGGAGATATCGATGAAAAAAACGTTCTTATTTTTAACGATTTTAATTCTGTCAGTCACACCTAAAAGTACATTTGCCAATGGTTTTGGGATTAATGAACATGGAGCCAAGGCCGTTGCCATGGGCGGAGCCTTTGCCGCACAGGCTGATGATCCAACGACGCTCTATTTTAATCCTGCTGGAATTACTCAGCTTGAGGGCAGTCAGTTTTCTGTCGGGACCTCGGTGATTACGCCATCGGCGAGCTTTAAAGATGACATAACAGGGAAGGTCCATGATTCTGAAAAACCGACATTCTTGATTCCCAATCTCTATTACACCCAGAAAATTAACCATAATTTAAGTGCGGGGGTGGCGGTTTTTTCAAATTTTGGCCTTTCGACAGAATGGAAAGATGACTTTCCCGGTAGATATCTTCTTGGCGGGAGAAGAGGGTCCATCGAGACGATTTCTATTAATCCCGTTGTTGCCTATAAAGTGCTTGCGGGCTTAAGTATTTCGGCTGGCCCCGTATATCAGATAGTAAAAGCAGATTTCGATAGCAACATTGACACGATGGTGGCTTCAGCAGGTGACGCAGATTTGCATCTTAAAGACCTTGAAGATCAGGCATGGGGCTGGAATGTTGCCATGCACTATATATTGAACAAAAATTGGAAGTTTGGAGCTTCATACAGAAGTTCAATCAAACATGAACTTAAAGGAAAGTCAGAAACAAGTGGTGTGCCTAATACGGGGGTTTATTCATTGTTCAATCAGAATATTTCAGCCGATCTTGAACTTCCGCCGGTCGCATACTTTGGTGTTGCTCACCTTGTAAACAAGTGGACATTTGAAATTGATGCTCAATGGACCGGCTGGTCGACCTACGATGAGCTTAACGTGCCAGAACTGGGTAAGAGCTCGGCCAAAAACTGGAATGATGCCTGGACATATCGCCTCGGTGTTGAACGTAAATTTAATCAGCGGTATGCCTTAAGGTTCGGTGTGGTTCGGGATATGTCACCGATCCCGGCCAAGACCATTGATGTGACCCTTCCGAGTGGTGACAGATGGCTTGTGGGCGGTGGTCTGGGTATGCAGTTTGGCGATCTGGTCCTTGATCTCGCCTACAATTATCTCATGGATGAAGGGGGTACCTTTAATAACGAGGCCGGAGCCGATCCGTTATATCCGATTGTAAAACCAAGGGTTACGGGCGATTTTGACGATATTGATGCGCATATTTTCAGCATGAGTGTCTCATATAAGTTTTAGGTTCATCCCTATCGATAAGCCCAAAGTCAGTCACTATATACGGAGGAATATATGAACTTGAAATTTATTATACGCATTCGGCAGTCTCTCTTGCTCGGTTTCTGCCTTGTGACGCTCGGGGCCTGTGGAAATGGTCTGGAATCCGGCACTCTTCAGTCAGTATCTGTTCCCGCAGCAAGCGATTCGTTGTCGGTAACAACGTTTAACACAGGCCTGGCAACCGGATTTGTGCCTTATTCAACCGAACGCAAAGCAAAGATTATCGACGCACTTGATAGCTCAGATTCTGATGTTATCTGCTTGCAGGAAGTCTGGAATGATACGGACCGCGACGAAATCATAACCGCTCTAAATGCCAGCTATCCCAATGCATATTATGATCAAACATCTCAGGTTGCCGCTGGAAACCCGGTATCTTCGTGCGTTGATTTAGGTCCCGCAGGTGTCGATGCAGGATTGGGGGTCAATGTTGATGCTGAATTCGCAACTATGCTTGGATGTCTCCAGACTAAATGTGTCCCCAATAACATATCTATTTCTGCGTGTATAAGTGATGCCAACTATTGTCAGAATGAATTTATTCCCCTCTATATGACCAACCAGGAATGTGTTGAAACCCTTCAGGCCAATGTCGGTTTGTCCGGTAATCTGAACACATTTATCGGGGCATCTCACGCTGATGATGTTGATTATGCGTACAGCGGCAGAAATGGTCTACTCTTGCTCTCCAAGTATCCATTGGACAACACAGATTCCATCGATTTTATCGCCGGGACCAACAAAAG
>JAKIUS010000428.1 GCA_021647445.1 Geopsychrobacter sp.
TAGTTGCACCACAGGCAAAACAAAATCAGCAGACTGCACAGACCGACACTCCCCTCCCTACCCTGGAGCAGTTGACCAAACTGACAGCAAGCACCTTAAGTCAGATCGCCAGCGCCGAGCAGGCCGCCAGAGAAAGAATAAAGCAAAGGGACGATGTTGACGAGTGAGATACGGTCTGGCTGAACCTGCAACGCGGCCTGCCCATTTCATTTTTCCGCCGCTTTCCCAACCAGATTGAAGGGGTCTGGAATTACCCCAGAGAAGCGATTATAAACGAAGTGCAAGGGATTCTGCTGCTGAAAATTACCGTAGATACAAAAGGAGAACTGCTCGATGTCGAACTGATGAAGAGCAGCGGTTCAGACCTGCTTGACTATGAAGCGATTCAGGCTGTTTACCGAGCGGCCCCGTTCGGACCACTCGGCAAACATTATCCACATCCCGAGCTGAAAATTATGGCCCACTTCCGCTACATGTTATCGGGAAAATACATCTACGGCAAACGCCGCTGAATCAGTCTTTTCGCCAGCGCAATTTTGGCTTGCGCGCAGCGGTCGCTTCATCGAGCCGTTTGACTTTGGCCCGTACCGGTGCTTGCTTGAGTAGTTCGGGGCTCTGTTCGGCCTCGGCGGCGATGGCCAGCAAGGCATCACAGAACTCATCGAGAGTCTGCTTACTTTCAGTTTCAGTCGGCTCGATCATCAACGCGCCTTTAACCACCAACGGAAAATAGATGGTCGGGGGATGATAACCGTAATCGATCAGGCGCTTGGCAACATCTAGCGTATGACAGTCATTCGCCAGCGCCGTTTCAGAGAAAACCACCTCGTGCAGCGAACGCTGCTTGTAGGGTAGATCGTAGGTTCCTTCCAGCCGGGCACGGATATAATTAGCATTGAGCACCGCCATTTCGGTTGCCCGCCGCAAACCTTCACCACCCATCGACAAAATGTAACTATAAGCGCGCACCAAGATACTGAAATGACCGGCAAATCCTTTCACCCGCCCAACCGACTGCTTCAGGTCGTAATCGAGACGGAACTGATCACCCTCTTTAACGACAATCGGTATCGGCATAAAATCGCGCAGTTTCTCGACCACACCAACCGGACCAGAGCCTGGGCCACCACCGCCGTGTGGCGTCGCAAAGGTTTTGTGCAAGTTGAAGTGCATGACATCGATACCGACATCACCCGGCCGACTGATCCCCATCTGTGCGTTCAGGTTCGCACCGTCGCAATAAACCAGCCCACCCCGCTCATGCACCAGAGTGCAAATTTCACGGATATCTGATTCGAACAGACCGAGAGTATTAGGATTGGTCACCATTAGCGCCGCGACATCTTCATCCATTACTGCGGCAACCGCTTCTTTACTGAGCACACCATCCGAGGCGACCGTGACCACATCGTAACCACAGAGTGCTGCCGAAGCCGGGTTGGTGCCGTGAGCGGTATCAGGGATGATTACTTTATGTCGCTGCTGCCCCCGCGCTTCGTGCCAAGCACGGATCATCAGCATGCCGACAAATTCCCCCTGAGCGCCAGCGGCAGGTTGCAGGGTGACGGCCGGAAAACCTGATACTTCAGCTAAATCCTGCTGCAGCACATACATCAACTCAAGCGCCCCCTGACTGAGGTGGGTCGGGGTATGCGGATGCAGCTCGGCAAAACCGGGCAAACGAGCGGCCTGTTCGTTCACCTTGGGATTGTATTTCATGGTGCAGCTGCCCAAAGGATAAAAACCGCTGTCAACACCGTAGTTCCAGGTTGACAGGCGGGTATAATGGCGCACCACATCAACCTCGGAGAGTTCTGGAAAATCGGTGATTTCGTCGCGGGTCATTTCGGCTGACGGTACAACTTTCGGGACATCACACTTTGGCAGACTGTAACCGATACGACCGGAATCGGTCAGTTCGAAGAGCAGCTTTTCGTCGAGAACCAGCCCGCGGCTGTCTGTACGGTTCATACCTCACCTCCTGCCAAAGCGCTGACCAAGCGATCGATCTGCTCGCGACTATTCTGCTCAGTCACGCAAATCAACAGACCGTTTTCCAGTTCCGGATAATCTTTGACCAGCGCGATACCGGGGAGAATCCCCTGTTGCTCAAGACGTTGCTGTAATTGAGCAACCGGTTCCGTACAGGTGACCACGAACTCGTTGAAGATCTCGCCGGGAAAAGCCGCCGCAAAACTGTCAAGCGCTGTGATCTGCTGCTTGGCATAAGCAGCCTTGGCGTAGTTAAGTTCAGCCAGTTTGCGCAATCCATGCTTACCATGCAGCGCCAGAAAAATACCGACCATCAGGGTACACATGCCCTGATTGGAGCAGATATTCGAGGTCGCTTTTTCGCGGCGGATATGTTGTTCACGCATCGCCAGAGTCAGGACAAAACCACGCTTGCCATCCTGGTCGACCGTCTCACCGACCAGACGACCCGGCAAGGCCCGCATCTCTTTCTGTTTAACGGCAAAAAAACCGATCCCGGGCCCACCGAAGGAGAGCGGGATACCGAAGCTCTGCCCTTCACCAACGACCACGTCAGCACCTAACTCGCCCGGTGACTTGAACAGTGCAAGGGCCAGCGGTTCAGCAACGGCGGCAATCAATTTTGCTCCGGCGTTATGGGCCGCATCGGCGAGACTCTGTAAATCTTCGATCTGGCCGAAATA
>JAKIUS010000429.1 GCA_021647445.1 Geopsychrobacter sp.
GTATTGTTGATCACCACGCTGCGGGTGCCGATGCCGTGTTCGCGAGCGATTCCAGTGGCATCGATGATCCCGAAACGGTACGCGGCAAACTGTTCGCGATAGGTTTCAGCCTGTTCGGCACTGTTGAGCAGAATCACCGCACCGGCAGCGACCCCGTCGAGTACCTGGGGGCCGAGCAGGGCCGCGTCCAGCACCAGCAGATGATCGGGGCGGTAAACCTTGTTGCGGTTTTTGATCGGCTTGCTGTCGACCCGGGCAAAGGCCCGTACCGGAGCCCCGGAACGTTCGGCCCCGTAATCGCCGAAGGTTTGAACATTCAACCCCAGCCGGGCATAGATCGCCGCGATCAGCTTGGCGCAGGTTACCCCGCCCTGACCACCACGACCGTGCAGACGAACCTCCAGCGGGAAAGCGATATCGTTCGGCAAGCCTGCCTTGCCTGATCTGACGTTGAAAGAAGTTTTTGATTTTTTTTGCCGCATAAACACTCCACTGTCAGCCGGGCAGGTTCTAACAGAAAGCCTGACTGAATTATACCCAAATATTTTTTATCCGACCTGTCAGGCAGTCCCCTAATGAACGCTGAAGCGATCTTCGGCCATCTGGTTGGCGATGATGTTGGTTGGCTGTTCCTCGTGCGCAGCGCGCGCAAAGAGATCGAGCAGGGTCTGGTAGATGCCGGTCAACCGTTGATTGAGGTGCTGGTCATTGAGCCCCTGACGTTCGCAGGCAATATCGATGATGCCACCGGCATTGATTACATAATCGGGGGCGTAGAGGATGCCGTGTTGCTGCAGCATCTGTCCGTGGCGTTCTTCGGCCAACTGGTTATTGGCCGCACCGGCGACGATTTTGGCTTTTAATTGCGGGATGCTCCGGTCATTAAGCACCGCGCCGAGCGCGCAAGGGGCAAAGATGTCGACCTGTTGGGAAAAAATCTCCCCGGGTGAGACGGCCGTCGCACCCAGCTTCTCGACTGCCGTTTTAACCTGTTGCCGATCGATATCACAGACCCAGAGTCTGGCCCCGGCCTTGGCTAGATGCTCGGCGAGTCGGTAGCCGACGTTGCCCAATCCCTGTACGGCGATCCGCAATCCCTTAAGATCGTCGCGTTGTAGTTGATATTTGACCGCAGCGCGCAGGCCTTGAAAGGTTCCGAAGGCGGTGCTGGGTGAGGGATCACCATTGCGTAACTCGCCGCTGAGAGACGGTTTTTCGGTAATCCCGCTTACGTATGGGCTCTCTTCGGCCATAATCTTGAGGTCGGCGACACTGGTTCCCGAGTCTTCTGCGGCGATGTAGTTCCCCTGCAGATGGTTGAGAAAGCGCCCCATGGCGTGCAATAACTGTTCGTTTTTGTCGGTATGTGGGTTGCCGATGATCACCGATTTCCCGCCACCCAGATCGAGACCGGCCATGGCCGATTTGTAGGTCATGCCGCGAGAAAGGCGCAGCACGTCTTGCAGTGCCTCATCCTCAGAGGCATAAGACCACATGCGGCAACCGCCAAGGGCCGCGCCACGACTGGTGTTGTGAATGGCCACAATCGCCTTTAACCCCGATGCCGGGTCATGGCAGAAAACGACCTGCTCATGCTCAGAGATGTTATTTTTTTCGACGATCTCCATCGATGTTCCTCCTGGGATAATTTGACAAACAGTGTTTTGTTGATTGCTGAAACAGCAATGAGTCTGCCAGCTTTTGGAGGACGACGCCAAAAGCGGGCTTGGGAAATATTTTTTTTTGGAGACGTGTTTATAGAACGCTGTATTTAAAGGGGTTTTTACGAGGGGTTATAGAGGCAAGACGGCTAAAAAAAATGTGCGGCGCTGTATTTGAATGGGGTTTTGAGAAACGGTGGTCGGAAATGCCGAACGGCAATGGAACTAAAGGGTTCCATTGAGTAGCGTTGTGTCGGCTAACTTGCTGAAAATAAATGGTAGTTACCACTGGAAACCTATGTTTCCAGTGGTAACTTAGGTTTCCGCTTGCATCTGGTATTTTTTCAGTTTCTTCAGCAACGCCGTATGTGACATGCCCAACAGGCGGGCAGCCTGGCGTTTGCTGGGGGTGTTACCTAATGCCTCGGTGATGATCTGGCGCTCCAGACGTTCGACCTGGGTAGCGAGTGGTTCTGTGCCGCTGGTCTTCTCTGTACTGTTGAAGGTCTGATCGAGCTCAAAGCTGAAGTGAATGCCGTCGCTGCTGATCTGCTCGCTGGCGCTGAGGATGGCTGCGCGTTCAATAACGTTACGGAATTCGCGCACGTTTCCCGGCCAGCGATGACGCCTGAGTTTTTCCAGCGCGGACTCTGTGAACTGCTGATTATGCTGGCCGAGGCGAGCGTTGGCCTGAAAAAGAAAATGTTCCGCCAAGAGCGGGATATCATCTAAACGTGCGCGTAAGGGCGGGATATGTACCGGAAAGAGGTTGATCCGGTAGTAAAGATCCTCGCGGAATCCGCCTTGCCTGACCAGTTGTTCGAGGTCGCGGTTGGTGGCGGTGATCACCCGTGCGTTGACTCTGATCTCGTCGTTGCTGCCGATACGGCGTAGTCTGCCATCCTGGATGACGCGCAGCATCTTGGCCTGTAGAGCGACCGGCATTTCGGCGATTTCATCGAGGAAGATGGTACCGCCGCTGGCGGCTTCGAAGAGGCCGGTT
>JAKIUS010000430.1 GCA_021647445.1 Geopsychrobacter sp.
GACCTATGTCGGTAATCCCTTGCTGGATGAGTTTACTCAAGCGCAGCCGCTTAAAGACCTGCGGGAATATCTTGAAATCGGCCCAAACGTGCCGCTTGTTGGTCTCTTCCCAGGCAGCCGGCGCAGTGAGCTTAAGTATTGTCTTGAGACGTTGCTTGAAACGGCGCAAATGATTCTGCAGCAGAAGCCGACAGCTCGTTTTGTCTTACCGGTTGCCCCCTCTCTTGACCTTGAAGAGATCAGGACCCTGCTGGCGGGTTGGGAGTTGCCGATTGTCTTAAGTCGGGAATCTATATATACCGTTGCCTCTGCGTGCAATGCTGTCCTTTGTGTTTCAGGTACCGTTACCCTGCAAACGGCCTTGTGTCGAACCCCGATGGCGGTTATTTATAAGGCGGCACATCTAAGTTACCTTGTTGGGCGTCTGGTGGTGAAGATTCCTTATTTCAGTTTGGTTAATATTGTCGCGCAACGCGAAGTTGTGCGGGAATTTCTTCAGCAACAGGCGCAAGCATCCCGTTTGACCGCAGAAGTGCTGCGTCTGCTTGATGATCAGAATTATCGTACCGAAGTTATTCGCGGTCTGGATTCGGTATGTGAGGCCATGGGGGACGCTGGATCATCTCGTCGGGTGGCAGAGATGGCGGCTGAACTATGTTGCCGGAAAGAGCGAACGTGACGAAACAAAAAAATCGGATATTTAGAAGACTTCTGGCCTTTGCCCTGCCATATAAGGGGCGAATTCTACTCTCGATACTCGCGTCTTTGGGGGTTGCCGCCTCCGATGGCGTTATTGCTAAACTTGTAGAACCCTTCATTGATCGTATCGTCATTGCGCAGGATTACGAACTCGCTTCAATTGTGCCCTTTCTGGTTGTGGCACTTGCCGCATTTAAGGGGATTTCACGTTACGTTCAGGAATATTTCATCAGTACCGCAGGACAGATGGCAATCCAGGACATTCGTAACGCTCTGTTTGGTCAAAGTATGAATTTATCGATGCGTTATTATACTGGAAATGCCTCTGGTGCGTTGATGTCTAAGATTCTTAATGATGTCAATCTGATGCAGTCGGTGCTTTCTAATGTGGTGGTTTCTGGGGTTCGTGAATCCTTAACCTTGGTTGGTCTGGCAGGGGTGGCTTTTTATACCGATTGGCGCATGGCCTTAATGTCCTTTGTGGTGATTCCTGCCTCTGCGCTGCCCGCTTCGGCTATCGGTCGTAAAATTAAAAAGTTTTCGCGACAGGGCCAGGGGGCCATGGGAGATTTAACCACCGCTTTAGAGCAGGCCTTTTCAGGGATCAAAGTCGTTAAGGCTTTTGCGACGGAAGAGTACGAGAAAAATAAGTTTTTCCAACAGAACCTGGCCTACTACCGCTTTATTCGTAAAACCATAAAATATGGTGCCCTCTCTTCGCCGGTAATGGAAATTTTAACGGCTATCGGTGTGGCATTCGTGCTCTGGTATGGCTTGAGTCGTGTTTTGGCGGACGAAATAACCCAAGGCCAACTTTTTTCCGTACTGGCAGCCATTCTGTTGATGTATACCCCGTTGAAACGTTTGACTAAGGTCAATAATACCGTGCAACAGGCATTAGGTGGAGCTGAGCGGGTTTTTGGCATTCTGGATGAAAAACCTGAAATCGTTGAGGTTTCGAATGCGGTCAGTCTAAGCAATTGTCGCGGTGAAGTTTGTTTTGCCGATGTCAGTTTCTCTTATGATGCCGAACCGGTCATTCAGCATTTGAACCTGAAGGTCTCTCCTGGGGATGTTATCGCTCTGGTCGGGCCGAGTGGTGCGGGGAAAAGTACCATCGCCGGACTGATCAGCCGATTCTATGATCCTACTGATGGACAAATACTGATTGATGGGCACGATATCCGCAACCTGACCCTTAGGTCTCTGCATGATAATCTCGCACTGGTCGATCAAGAGACTTTTCTGTTTAATGCGACCATTAGTGAAAATATCGGTTATGGTTCGAGTTGTGCAACTGAATCCGAAATTGTCGCTGCGGCAAAACAGGCCTTTGCCGATGAGTTTATCCGTCAGATGCCCGAGGGATACCAGACGCTGATCGGTGATCGCGGGGTGCGCCTCTCCGGCGGCCAGCGGCAACGTTTGTGTATTGCGCGGGCGATTTTGCGCAATGCCCCGATTCTGTTGCTCGACGAAGCGACCAGCGCCCTCGATACTGAGAGCGAGGCGATGGTACAACAAGCGTTGTCTAATTTGATGCGTGATCGCACCACCTTTGTCATCGCTCATCGTCTGTCGACCATCAAGCATGCGGACCGAATTCTGGTCCTTGAGCAGGGGGTGGTGAAAGAGAGCGGAACCCATCAGCAGCTTATGACTGAACAGGGGCTCTATCGTCGTCTTCATGATATGCAGTTTAAGGATTAAGACTTAGTTATGCGTTTAGGCGATAGACTGCTGGTGATATTTGCACCACCTCTGGCTTCGGTCCTTATCCGGCTCTTGCATCGGTTTATCCGCTGCGAGGTCATTGGTCAGGAGGGGTTAACCGAGCAGTGGCAACGTGGGCAAAATGTCATTATCTCCTTTTGGCATGATCAGCTGCTGTTGATGGCGCTCGGTTATCCGGGTAAAAAAGCCAGAATTCTCATCAGTTCATCCAAGGATGGTGAATTGATA
>JAKIUS010000431.1 GCA_021647445.1 Geopsychrobacter sp.
GCAAAATTCTTTTAAATTCAATAGTTAAGCTTTATAACCCCTTCAGTTTTTGGTGCCCATCGTTTATGCAATCAGCCAATTTTGTTCACTTACATCTTCATAGTCAATACAGCCTGTTGGACGGGGCGATCAAGCTTGACGAACTGGTCGCACGCGCCAAAGACTTTCAGATGCCAGCGGTTGCCGTGACCGATCATGGCAATATGTTCGGTGCGGTTGAGTTTTATGATAAGGCCAATGCGGCCGGAATTAAGCCGATTATTGGTTGTGAGGTCTATGTTGCGCCGGGCTCCCGCTTTACCAAGGGGAATGCGCGAGGTTCTTCAGAGGCCTCTTACCATCTGGTATTGCTTTGCCAAAATCTGGCTGGTTATCGGAATATCTGTCGTTTGATATCTGCTGCTTATCGTGAGGGGTTCTATTACCGTCCGCGCATCGACTGGGAACTGCTGGCTGAGCACAATGAAGGGCTGATCGCGCTGTCGGCCTGTCTGGGTGGGGAGTTGCCGACCCTGTTTAACCTGGATCAGCCGGATGGCGCTTTGCAGCGCGCCCGTGAGATGGCGCAGATTTTCGATGACGGTCGTTTCTATCTGGAGTTGCAGGAAAATTATATCCCCGAGCAGAAGAAAGCCAATCAGGGGTTGATCTCTATTTCGCGCGAGCTTGATCTGCCGCTGGTTGCGACCAACGATTGTCACTATCTAAGACGTGAAGACGCTTTTGCCCATGAGGTGCTGCTGTGTATTCAGACCGGCAAGACCATGGACGATCCCAAGCGGATGCGTTTCTCCAATGATGAATTCTACGTCAAGAGCCCGCAGGAGATGGCGGCGCTTTTCCCCGAACATCCCGAAGCGCTGGCCAATACCCTGAAGATTGCCGAGCGCTGCAATATCGAATTCGATTTCAATACCTACCACTTCCCGCAGTACGAAAAACCTGAGGATCAGACTCTCGATGAGGTGTTGGCCGAGATGAGCTGGCAGGGTCTTAAAGAGCGGCTTGCTGAGGTGCGGAAGGTGCGCAAGTTGAGCGAGCAGGATCTGATCGCTTACAACGAGCGGATGCAGATCGAACTCGATTGTATCGCTCAAATGGGTTTTCCCGGTTATTTCTTGATTGTTGCGGACTTTATCAACTGGGGCAAGAATAACGGCGTGCCGGTCGGGCCGGGACGCGGCAGTGCCGCAGGTAGTCTGGTCGCCTGGTCGGTTCGGATCACCGATATCGATCCCTTGCCGTACAACCTGCTGTTTGAGCGTTTTTTGAATCCTGAGCGGATATCGATGCCGGATATCGACGTTGATTTCTGCATCTACGGTCGTGAGCGGGTTATCGATTACGTGCGGCAGAAGTATGGTGCGTCCAATGTCGCTCAAATTATCACCTTCGGGACCATGCTGGCCAAGGGGGTGCTGCGTGATGTCGGTCGGGCGCTGAATATCCCTTACGGCGAAGTCGATCGTATCGCTAAAATGGTACCGAACGTATTGGGCATTACCCTGAAAGAGGCGATAGCTCAAGAACCAAAACTCAAGGATCTAAGCGAGAAAGATCCCAAAATCAAGGAGTTGATCCGTATTTCGTTGGCGCTCGAAGGATTGACTCGTCATGCCTCGACCCATGCGGCCGGGGTCGTGGTAACGCCGAAACCACTGCCGGAGTACCTGCCGCTCTATATCGATCCTAAATCCGGGGGGCAGGTCACTCAGTATCCGATGAAATACGTTGAGCAGATCGGGCTAGTAAAATTTGATTTTCTGGGTTTAAAGACCCTGACGGTTATCGAAAATGCCGTGCGTCTGGTGCGTGCGGGTGGGCAGGCCGATTTTGATCTGCGCTTGATCGGTGATGACGACAAGAAGACCTACGAACTGCTGTCGCATGCCGAAACTACTGGGGTGTTTCAGTTGGAATCCTCCGGGATGAAGGAGTATCTGGTCAAGCTTAAACCGAGCTGTTTTGAGGATTTGATCGCCATGGTCGCCCTCTATCGGCCCGGTCCTTTGGGCTCGGGGATGGTCGATTCATTTATCAAACGTAAACATGGGACCGAGCAGTTTGAGTATCCTTTTCCACAGCTTGAGCCACTGCTTAAAGACACCTACGGGGTTATCGTCTATCAAGAGCAGGTCATGCTCATTGCCCAGGTCTTGGGTAATTACAGCCTTGGTGGTGCCGATCTGCTGCGGCGGGCTATGGGTAAAAAGAAACCCGAGGAGATGGCCAAGCAGAAAGGACTCTTTCTTGCCGGGGCCAAAGAGAATAATCTCGATTTGAAAAAGGCTACCGCTGTTTTCGAGTTGATGGAGAAATTTGCCGCCTACGGTTTCAATAAATCCCATTCTGCTGCCTACGCACTGATATCTTATCAAACGGCCTATCTCAAAGCGCATTTTCCACAGGCTTTCATGGCGGCCACACTCTCCTGCGACATGGGCAATACCGACAAGCGGCACATGTTCGCACGCGAGGGCAGGCGGCTGGGCATCGATATCGAGCCGCCGGATGTCAACCGCACGCAAGTGAACTTCGAGGTGGCGCGCGCGGAGGATGGGCGGCAGCGCATCATCTATTCGCTGGCGGCATTGAAGAATGTCGGCCTCGGCGTGGTGGAGCACATCGTGCAAGTACGCGAGGCAGGCGGGCCGTTCACC
>JAKIUS010000432.1 GCA_021647445.1 Geopsychrobacter sp.
GGAAGGATCAGCGAAGCCTCAGGATCGCCGGTATTGACTGTTTTTGCAGCGTCAGCCTGGCGTAAAACGCCGAGAGACTGCCAGCGCGAAAGGGGCAGGCGGGTCGCTAGCCCGGCGCGAGATTTATCAAAACCCTTCTTCAACTTAACCTTTTCACCCCAGCCCTGACCGGGTTGCCAGCCAGATTTCGCCAGATAATGGGCCGCTGATGCCAGCACATCTGGCACCGAACCCCAGATGTCGATGCGTCCATCGACGTCGGCATCGATGGCATAATGACGAAAGGTCGAGGGCATGAACTGACATTGGCCCATGGCTCCTGCCCAGGAACCCGTCATTCGCGCCAGGCGGATATGACCTGCATCCAGAATATGCAGCGCATCAAGCAGCTCACCGCGAAAATAGGCGGCGCGTCGTCCGTCATGAGCGAGAGTCGCCAGTGCGTCGATGACCGGAAAACCACCGGTCTGTTTGCCGTAGCCCGTTTCAATGCCCCAGAGGGCCAGGATGAAACGCGGTTGGACCGCGTATCTCTTTTCGATGCGGGCCAGCCAGGTCGGGTAACGTTTAAGCCTCTTTTTCCCCTCGACAACCCGGTGGTTGTTGACCCGCTTAGCGACATAATCTTGCAGTGATTGTTTGAATTCCGGCTGATTGCGATCCAGTTCCAGGACACGCAGCAAGGGACTTTTGAGGTTGCCAAGGGCCTGGTCGAAGGTGCGTGCCGAAATGCCGTCGTTCAGGGCTTCTTTGCGCAGTTGTTGCCGCCAGTGACTGAAGTCTGGGGGCGGTGCTGCGGCTTCGGCAACACCTAAGCTTAAGATTATGAGTAGTGTTGCGATACCTGTCAGACTCTTGTTCATCAAGATTGTTCCCCCTCAAATAATACTTGCCAGCTTGTAGTTATTTACCCTCTTTCAGGGTGGGTTTGTGGCTCCCATAGCAAGGGTGTTTGTCGCCAGGGATGGCGACATCAAGCCCCATGGATGGGTGAATGCGTCCCTTGATATGGGGGTCACAAACCCATCGACCCGAATACTTACGTCTGCTTATAACCTCCAGCTTTTGGACCTTGGGTTGTTCAGATCGGGTCAGAAATCAGGTGGACATCGACCTCTTCACCCGCTTCGAACCGGTTGCGTTCGGCGGGAAGCAGGGCGATGCCGTTAGCGCGCAACATGGTGCTTAAGATCCCGGTGTTCTGATCTCCCGAACTTTCAGCCGTCAGTTTTCCGGCATTCTCGCGAACCTGGACGCGCAAGAACTGGACCCGACCCGCTTTCTTGTTGATACCCTCTTTTAAGGTCGCCTTGACGTAGGGTTTGATGACCCGCTGATGGCCCATCATCTTCAGCAGGGCCGGACGCACAAGTTCTTCGAAGGTAATCATGGTCGAAACTGGATTTCCTGGGAGCGAGAAGACCGGCGTGCCTGCCTTGAGCCCGAAAGCGGTGGGACGACCAGGTTTCATGTCAATTTTCCAGAACAGCTGCTTAACCCCGACCTCTTGCAACACATCGCAGACCAGGTCGCGATCCCCCATCGATACCCCGGCCGAGGTGATCAGCAGGTCAGCCTTTATCCCTTCGTTCAATTTCTGGATGAGGCTCTCACGATTATCCCGCGCAATGCCGAGCATTACCGGTATGCCACCGATCTCGCGCACGGCCGCTGCCAGGGAATAGGCGTTACTGTTGACGATCTGACCGGGCCCCAAAGGTTCGCCCGGTTCTACCAGTTCATCGCCGGTCGAGAGAATTGCTACCTTGGGCCGACAAAAAACCGCGACGGTATTAAATTCAAATGCGGCGAGCATATTAATTTCGATGGGACGTAAAACGCTTCCATCGGGGATTACAAGTTTCCCTTCAGATACGTCTTCACCACGGACGCGGATGTGATCTCCCTTATTGACCTGGGTCGTGATCCGCAGCCCTTCAGGGTTCTCCTCGGTCTCTTCGACCGGTACGATAGTGTCGCAACCAGCAGGAACGGGCGCGCCGGTCATGATTCTTACGGCCTGGCCAGGACGGACGCAGATCCCTTCGCTGGTGGCGCCCGCCGGGATATAACCCTCGATCTGCAGCGGGGTCGGGGATGAACAATCTGCCGCCCGCACCGCGAAACCGTCCATGGCCGAATTATCCCAGCGTGGCATGTCGCAAGGCGCACAGATATCGTTCGCCTGTACGCGCCCGACACCTTCAGACAGGGTAACCGATTCAATCGGCAGCAGAGCGACATTCTCCAGGATCAACGCTCTTGCAGTTGTGAAGCTTTCAGCCATTATTGTTCTCCTCGCAAGGATGAGGTTTTGAGGTTAAATGTCGAGCAGGCGACCATTTTCGATGCGCAATATCTCTGCGCCCAGACGTTCCGGTTGCGTTAGATCGTGGGTTGCCAGGACCACCGTAACGCCATATTCGGGCAGACTGGCAAGCAGCTTTTCAAACGCGGCCAGGCTTTTGCTGTCGATATTGGATGTTGGCTCATCGAGTAGCAGGATCTGTGGTTTTAAAACCAGGGCTCGGGCCAGAGCGACGCGCTGGATTTCACCACCGGAAAGTTCATTGATTTTACGCTGTTCAAACCCTTTGAGTCCAACAATTTCGAGGGTTTCCTTGACCCTTTTTTGTTGCTCGATCTGAG
>JAKIUS010000433.1 GCA_021647445.1 Geopsychrobacter sp.
ACCGGACCAGCTGTATAGACCTCATCGCACGGCTCAAGAAAGATCTGCCCGACTTAAAGGTTTATGCCGGGATCGATCCCTATCGTAGTGGCATTAAAGAAGAGATCGACTACCTGCGCACCAAACTCGATGCCGGGGCCGATGGCTTTTTCACCCAGCCTTTCTTTGATCTCAGGCTGATGGATCTCTTTCGCGATCAGGTACCGGGGATCGAGGTCTGGTGGGGTATTTCTCCGGTTCTCAGTCTCAACAGCCAACACTACTGGGAGAATAAAAACAACGCGGTCTTCCCGCCAGATTTCACTCCGACAATGGAGTGGAACCGAAATGTTGCCATCAAGGCACTCGAATTTGTACGTAACGGCACAGGGAACATCTACTTCATGCCGATCAGAACAAACATTCAGAAATATCTGGGTGGGATTCTGTAGAATTCTACACTCAAAAGAAAAGGAGCAGCATGCGCTATATCTGCACAAATTGCGGTTATACCTATGATCCAGCGGCAGGCGATCAGGCGACAGAGATACCGCCAGGGGTTAGCTTTGAAGATCTGCCGGACGATTGGTGCTGCCCACTCTGCTATCTGGGCAAAGAGGCCTTCGATCCCTTCGATTGAAAAAGGGCCCTGAATCAGAGCCCTTTTCCCAAACCCATTCGATTATATCAACGGCCTTAATATCACTCCACGGTGCGGATGATAACATCAATCCGACGATTAATAGCGCGGCCTTCAGGGGTATCGTTTTTCATCAAGGGACGTTGTGCGCCATAACCGATAGCAATAATCTTTTCCGGTTTAAGCGCATCATTCGCGACAAAATACATGCGTACCGCATTGGCTCGTTGCTGAGAAAGTTTTTCGTTTGACGCCGCCGAACCGGTACTATCGGTATAGCCTTCGATGACCACTGAGGGCTCACCAAAGGTATGGATGGCGGAGCGCACGATGCTCAACAGTTCATAGTTGTCGGGGGTGATAAAGGCCTCTCCGACAGGAAACCTGATCGCTTTCAAACGGATCACTAAATTGTGCCGCTGCTTGTAGACCTCGGCCTGATCCTTTGAGAAGAGCTTTTGCACCGCAACGAAACGTAGTTGAAAGCGATGTTCCGCTGCAAGTTTTTCCTTAATTTCCCGCTCTTTAGCTTCGAGTATCTCACGTTTTTTCTGGGCCTGCTTCGACTCCCCTTCCAGAATGGCAATCCGCTTATTGTGTTTCAGAATTGCTTGCTGCTTCTCCTTGAGTTGCGCGTCAAAGGAGGCGCGATCATCCTTAAGTCGCTTCTGCAGGAATTGATTATTGTTCTGCAAGGATGCAATCGAAGCGAGAATATTCTCCTGCTGGACGGGCCAGGGTTTATTACGCAGGTCCGGGGCACTTAACTTTGCGGTTATTTGCTGCAACATCGATTCATACCAGAGAACTGTCTCCTCCGCCGATGACTCTGCCATTTTATTGACCAACGTCAAGAGTTGCGTCAGGCGTTGCGTCTGAAATAATGCCCGGTCGGCCCTCTCCGCTATCTGACTTACATCATAACGATGCTCAGTAATATAAACATCAGCTGTTTCAAGCGCCTGTGCGGCGGTGGCAAATATTTGCGGTACAAGTTGGGCGGCCCGCGCCTTTTTAGCCGTATGTAAGAGTGTGCGAATTTCGCCTAAGTACTGTTTTTTCAGCGCACGCAGTTCAAGCGCAGAAAAAGCACGTGCAACCGGCTGTTGATTCTTCTTGGCGCGTGCAATTTCACCCTTTTCAACATCACGGGTCAATTCCAGAAACTTCTTTTCGATGGTCTGAAACTTCTTGGGGTACTGTAAGGCATGGGCCTTTAAAGCCGCATTACGTGCCGCCACAGCCTCACTGACAACCGTTTTGGAGACCCGCGCATAATCGTTCGCTTTCTCTAGATAAGCCTGCGCGTAGGAGATATCATTCTGAATGCGATCTGTAGTCTCGCTGCGGGAGATGCCCACCCTGGCCTTTTCAAGAGAATTACCTGCCTTGAGATACCAAGTGGGTGAAAGAACATCTAACTGCCGTTGTTTTCCATCGAGTAGTTTTTCACCCAAAGCCTTGAATTGCACCACCAGGTCGTCAGTCCCCTGTGGTTGTTTAATTTCGATTTGCGGCTTGGCGCAGGCAGAAATAAAGACCAGTGCGCAAAGGGCAACGACAAAACACAATTTTCTAAAACCTGAGACCATACGTAACTCCTTCACGAAAGAAGGTCAGACGGCAAAGTATTTCGCCTGGGGATGGTGTACCACCAGTGCAGACGTCGTCATTTCAGGAACCATCTCGAAGTTTTCGGTCAAACTGACGCCGATTCTTTCAGGTTTTAACAGATCAAAGGTCGGCCGTTGCAGTTCCAGATCGGGGCATGCCGGATAACCGAAGCCGAACCGGCTGCCACGATAGCGCTGCACGACAAAACCTCCAACATCCTGCGGCTCTGATTCGGCTATACCTAATTCTTTACGCATGCGCAGGTGCCAGAATTCAGCCAGCGCATCGGTCAGTTCAACCCCGAAACCATGCCAGAGCAGGTAATCCTTAAATTGATCCGCCTCATACAGGCGTTTGGTTTTTTCCGCCAGTTTACTCCCCAATGTGACAACGAAGAGACCGGCGAGATC
>JAKIUS010000434.1 GCA_021647445.1 Geopsychrobacter sp.
TGTTTCTGCCACTAATTGCGCGGCCTGAGCAATCTCACTCATGGGGGTCTGTTGATCAAGCACGATTTTAACGAAAACGGCAGTCTGCTTGGCAAGTTGCAAAAAAGCTCGGTGCTCCGCCCACAACTCATGGCCTGAAACTGAAGGTAATTTGATATCCATGGAGATATGATCGAAGAGTGGCAACAGGCGTTTCAAGGGCGCAGTCAAGGTCCCATTGGTCTCTAGATAGACCGGCAGATACTTGCGGATCAAGGGCAACCAATTTTGCAGCAACGATTCATGCAACAGGGGTTCACCACCGGTCAGGCTCAATGAATGATGCAAGCCGGGGTAAGTGCCGACCCAGTCCTCAAGCAATGTCTCCAGCTGTTCCCGGCCAAAAGGATTCTTCACCAAGCGGAAGGATTCACTGCCGGGAGCCGTCTCAAGGCGACAATTCTCAGTCGGCACAAAAGGCGTATCGCAGTAGCGACAATCCAGATTACAGTGGGCGAAACGGACAAACATTTGCCGATAGCCGATCAACGGCCCTTCACCCTGCAGCGAAGAGAATATTTCGATCAACTGCCCCTCAGTCAAGGGTATAGGTTGCGCAGGCATTGTCAGATTCCCAAACGGTGACCTCTTTAATCTGCACCCCTGACGAGTTGAGCAGTTCTTGTAAAGATTCAAAAATATAACGACTGATGTGTTCGGATGAGGGGCTGACCCCCTTAAAGAAATCGAGTTCATTTAAATATTTATGATCAAGGCGATCAAGAACTTCATTGGTGCGTCGTTTAAGCGTTTTAAAATCGATGCCCAGCCCCGACGAATCGAGATTCGGGGTCGATACAGTGACTTCAACCTTCCAGTTATGGCCATGCAGATTTTCACAGTCACCATGGTAATTCAATAAGTTATGAGCAGCCGCAAAGCTGTTTAGAATCTTAAGATGATACATCGATTAAATTCTCCCAAGGCTAAATTTCAGTATTTTCATCGTCCTGCGGCACCGATGCCCCGACAATGGCATAATCCCCACTGGCCCAACTACCCAGATCAATCAAGCGACAGCGCTCGGAACAAAAGGGTCGAAAAGGATTTTCCTGCCATTCGGTCAGCGTGCGACACTGTGGGCAACGAATATTTTTCTTTATAGAGTCCATCATAATCCTAACTGATTGTAAATATAAACCTGCCACACCACTTATCCTGGTCGAGACAAGTCCCCTTAAGACAATACAAGCCGTTCAACAACAAGAGAAATATACTTTAATTCTCGGTCAAAAAATGTTCTTCGTACATATCCTCAAGCTGACGTAAATGACGCGTTTCATCATTGAGCAATTGCTGAAAAACCGGTACCATCGGTGCTCCCTGACAGCCATCAATCATCTTCTGATAAAAATCGATCGCTTCTTTTTCCAGATGAATGGCATAAGCCAACGCCTGGCGCACATCGGCATCAGGCGACAAGGCCTTCTGCTCAAGCATATAATTCAGGTTCATGGTCTGGACACCAGCCTGCATTCGAACACTCCCCTCCATAGTGCCATTAAGCAGAGCCTTTTCGAGTTCCTGCTTGTGACGCATTTCATCGAGGGCTGAATCCCGCAGAACTTCACGCGCATGCTTGTTGTTAAGGATCGAAATGGCCCTTAAATAACAACGAAAGCCGTTCTCTTCCATCTCAATTGCTTTTTCGATAGCCGCTTCAAAGGTGTAACAGACCCCTTCAGACATAAGCACCTCTCTTTTAGTAGATGAGGATATAACCCTTTTTGCTGGCGATAGCCGAGATTTCAAGAACATCTTTGATCTGATAGCTCTCACCATCAAGCACAAAGGTGTACCCTCCTTCAGGGTTCTCCTTAGCCAAGCTGATCAGGTATTCGAAACTGGCGGTCTTTACTGTTTCACTCATAGAATCAATTCTCTCCTCTTTTATTTTACACCAAAGGCTCAAGGTTTGCTGACGTCTGAAGCCATCAGAAGACAATTTATTGCCAAATTTTGCCTGTAAGAATATCAGATACTTATGCCTGACGATGGTTAAATATCTGATTTTTGGTCGTTCAGGAAGTTGACAGCGGCCCACGAGCGGTTATATATAGTGCGGTCGTTACGATAGCAGCCTGTTGGACTAAACGTGAACTGGCTGCAAATAAAGTCATCCAACCCGTTTCCCAAAAATATTTATGGCCAACTTATCACGTAAATCAGGCAAACTCTTACTCCTCGCCGGCGCGGCGGCGCTTTTATTAGCCAGCTGCACTGAGAGTGTTGCGCCCACCTTCAAGGGCACTCCCATTCGTATTGTCGAAGCCAAGAGTATCAGCGAACTTGAAGCCGCCTTTTATCGTTACCGATACGATATTGAACAACTGAACACCGGGGTTCCACCACTCATAATTGAATCACTGCCGAATGAAATAACCGCGCTTAATTCATCGGCGCGCAAAAAAAAACTTTTTGTCCAAACACTCCTGCCGATGGTGCTGTTGGCTAATCAGGAGATTGCGCAGGAACGTAAAATCCTCTTGACGCTAAACCGGCAGCTCGAAGCGGGTCAGGCATTAACCACAGAACAGCTTCATCAACTACAGACTCTCCAGACGCGTTATGCGGTTACAGGTGACCCATCCGAAAATAAG